>JANYAB010000578.1 GCA_025355225.1 Bacteroidota bacterium | reverse complement strand
ATACTCGAAAGCTAAAGCTTACTTAGCTCACTTAAATGAAAGGAACGCTAATATTTTGGCATAATTCCTATATTCGATCAATTAAAAGCATCTCATCATGAAATCTACTGCCAAACTTATACCGGCCCTGTTACTTTGTGCCATTGTATTTGGTTTTACAACTATCGGGAAAAAGGATCATTGGAAACAGTTGTTTAACGGAAAAGATCTTACAGGCTGGGATACTTATATCGGGCCCGATCTCGACGATAATGGCAAACCCATTACCGGTCAACCCATAGGGTTAAACAACGACCCCCGGCATGTTTTCAGCATAGCAAAGGAAAACGGCGAAAATATTATCCATATTTCGGGTCAGAACTGGGGAGCTATATCCACCAAAAAGGAATATGAAAACTATCACCTCCAATTGCAGTTTAAGTGGGGAGCGCTTTCGTGGGGACAAAAAAAGGATAAAAAGAAAGATAGCGGCCTGCTATACCATTCCGTTGGTAAATATGGTGCAGATTACGGCGCCTGGATGCGTTCGCAGGAGTTTCAGATAGAGGAAGGTAATTGCGGCGATTACTGGGGTGTTGCAGGCGGTATGGCTGATGTGCCTGTAATTAAAAAATCTGGAACCGACTATATTTACAGTCCGCACGGCACACTTACTACGTTTAGCGCCGACAGCAAACAGGGAAGGCATTGTACAAAGGACGGCGACGGAGAAAATCCAACAGGCCAATGGAACACGCTCGATCTGTATTGCCATGGCGATACCAGCATACATATTGTAAATGGCAAAGTAATGATGATATTATACCACAACAGGCAGATGGACAACAGACAGGAATCACCACTTACCAAAGGAAAAATTCAAATACAATCTGAAGGTGCAGAGGTATATTACAGGCAAATAAAAATACAATCAATCGATAGGTTGCCTGTTGAGTTTATTAAATGATTCAGTGTGAGTTTGGTTACCCTCTTTCTATTATTTGCTAAACCTTTTGCATCACTTTAAGAGCTCAAAGCACTGGTTAGCAATTTCCAATTCTTCGTTGGTAGGTATCACTAAAATTTTTACCCTTGCATCGGACTGATTGATCTCCCTGATACCGCTTAAGCCGGCATTGTTTTTATCTGTATCAATGCTCAGGCCAAGGTATTCCATATCCTTACACACCATTTCGCGGACCAGCACATTGTTTTCGCCAACTCCTGCTGTAAAAATAACCGCGTCGAGCCCGTTTAGAATAGCTGCATAGGCTCCAATATACTTTTTAATACGATAAGCATACAGGTCGTAAGCCAGTCTGGCGTTAACATCGCCGTTGTTAAGGGCCTTTGTAATATCGCGTGTATCACTAAACCCCGTTAGCCCAAGCAGGCCGCTCCGCTTGTTTAGCAAATTGCTTACCTGCTCAATGTCATATCCCAATTGGTTTACCAGGTGAAAAACAACAGTAGGATCAATATCTCCCGAACGGGTGCCCATTATCAAGCCACTCAAAGGGCCAAAACCCATGCTGGTATCCATTGACTTCCCATCTTTTATGGCAGTCATACTGCACCCGTTGCCGAGGTGAATGCTTATTAATTTCAGATTATTCTTATTCAGATAGATTGCGGCTTGTCCGGATACGTACTTGTGGCTGGTACCATGAAAACCATACGCTCTTATATTATAATCGGTATAATACGAATTGGGTATGGCAAAACGATATGCCTCTGGGGGCATAGTTTGATGAAAGGCGGTATCAAATACAGCTATCTGGGTGGCATGGGTAAATATTTTTTCGGCAACCTCTATTCCCCTATAGCCCGCCGGATTATGGAGCGGGGCCAATGAAAAGGTACGGTTCTTTAATTCCTCTTTTACCTTTTGCGTGATAATGGTAATGTCAGTAAATATCTCACCTCCGTGCACTATCCGGTGACCTACCGCCTTAATATCATCCGTATTTGTGATCACCCCTATCTCCGGATCGGTTAGCAAAGTATTCACTTTATTTAAACCAGTCTCATGGTCGGGAATATCAAGTGAATAATTAAAAGTTTTTTCTTCACCGTTTATCTTTGTTTTGTAAGTAACGGTGGCGTTTTCCAAACCGATCCGATCAACCAAACCACTGCAAACCGGGGTTGACGACGGCATTCGAAATAACTGGTACTTTATAGAACTGCTGCCTGAGTTAATTACAAAAATATTCATGTTTAAGCGGTTGTTTATTATTTAGTATCCTGGCACTGTATTGCCGTAATGATCACGGTATTAAAAATATCATCTACCGTACATCCGCGACTTAGGTCATTTACAGGTTTGTTTAAACCCTGTAGCATTGGGCCAATAGCCAGCGCCCCCGTTTCACGCTGTACTGCCTTGTATATATTATTA
This sequence comes from Bacteroidota bacterium, assembly GCA_025355225.1. Classification (GTDB taxonomy): domain Bacteria; phylum Bacteroidota; class Bacteroidia; order Sphingobacteriales; family Sphingobacteriaceae; genus Mucilaginibacter. The sequence continues at coordinate 892 of JANYAB010000578.1, read as the reverse complement.
CCGGTATTCAAGTCGGGAAAGATCAACACACTTGCCTGACCAGCGACTTCCGATCCCGGTAATTTACTTTTGCCAATAGCGGGGTCAACAGCCGCATCATATTGGATAGGCCCTTCAACTTTTAAATCGGGTTGTTTTTCCTTTACAATTTCAGTAGCCCGGCGCACTTTTTCCACATCCTCGCCCTCGCCTGAAGTTCCGGACGAATAGGATAACATTGCCACCCTTGGCTCAATACCAAAGCGACGGCTGCTTTCTGCTGATGAAATGGCAATTTCCGCCAACTGCTCTGCTGTTGGATTTGGATTAACCGCACAATCACCAAAAACACAAACCCTATCGGTCATGCACATAAAAAATATCGATGAAACTAAAGATATACCCGGCCTTGTCTTGATAAATTGCAGAGCCGGCCGTATGGTATGTTGTGTAGTATGCACCGCGCCCGACACCATGCCATCGGCGTGGCCCTTATACACCATCATAGTGCCGAAGTACGATACGTCAGTCATCAGGTCACGCGCCATTTCAAGTGTTACATTTTTGCTTTTACGCAGCTCATACAGCGTGTTCACGTAATCGTTATAACGCACGTCATAGGCTGGGTTCACTATCTGCACCTTGTTAAGGTCGAGGTTAATATCCAGGCGATTGATAATGGCACGGATCTCTGCTGTATCGCCAAGCAGGGTGAGGTCAACGAGCTCCTGGCTTAGCAGGCGCGCCGCGGCCTTCAATATCCTTTCGTCACTGCCCTCGGGGAGCACAATATGTTTTTTAGCGCTCTTAGCCCATTGGGTAAGTTGGTATTGGAACATCCGGGGCGTTATGCCTGATGGTTTAAAAGTGACAATCCGCTTATCCAGCTCAGGGATGTTAATGCACTTGTTAA
>JANYAB010000139.1 GCA_025355225.1 Bacteroidota bacterium | reverse complement strand
GCGCAAAGCAAATGCACTTGCTTTAAATGGATCAGCCGTATCGTACCCCGAAACATATTTGCCAACTGATTCCCTCAACTGTGCATATTTTTCACCACCAAATTGTTCTTGCAAAAAGTCACCAATGCTGGTATCCTGTCTCAAATCGTTTAGTTTTTGGGTGAGAAGTCCCCAATCGTCGGCCCCGCCAAAACCTTTGCAAAAACTATTATTCCGGTACTGCCACATTTCTCCGGCAGCAGGATGGTAAGCAATACCAGCCTCTTTTAACAATTTCATAGTAACCGGCAGGTTTCCATGAACAAACTCGGCCCCTAATTCGGCATGTTTAAAAAAAGAAGTGTTATAGAGTGTATGGATCCTGCCGCCGGCACGGTTCCGGGCCTCCAGTATAATTATCTTTTTACCTGCTTTAGCAAGTGTATGGGCCGCCATTAAACCAGCCGCACCGGCACCTATTACTATGATGTCAATGTTTTCCATTTTAGACAATGCAAGTTAGGGTGTATTTGAGATCGATGCAAATAATTGTCTGAACCATGATTCGCAAGATTAAAGGATTCCCTTGATTTCGTGCACGTATATTCACTATCATTAATCAAAAAAAACAATCCTAATTCAGGCCGAATACAAAAGCCTCCCGATTATTCAGGAGGCCGTGCTATTATAAGGGATTGGTTTGAGTTCTATTTAAAAATTGCAGGTAGGCTGACTATTTGCTTGTCCACGTTCCATCCTTCAACCAAAACAGTTGGTAGGCTATTTCCTAATTTTGCAACAGGGGCACTGACGGAAACTGTAACCTGTTCGTGCGGCGCCAGGGTAAAGTAATTACCTGTCCAGTAACTTGGCATCACCTCTTCTGCATTCTTCATCAGCTGCGGGCGTACAAAAAATGCTAATTGCCCTGTAGTGTTGGTGAATTGCAAAGTCCATTTATTCTCATTAATTCCTTTTTCTCCCTTTAAAACCTTTACCTGCACTTGCGTATTTTTCATGGTATTAAAAGCATCAAAATCATTGGTGGGCGATAACCAATAAACATTATGAGAGATAGTTTTACCCAAAGTATTTTTTAAATTCATCACCACGAAACTTATTCCCTCTGTAGCTTTTAATATTTCCTTTAATTGGATAACTTCCTGTGTCCCTGTTGTTGCCAGCCCTACATGTTCTAAATGAAACGATTTAATTAATTTACTATCGATGGTATAAATTGCCACTTCAGCAGTAAGGCTGCCCGTTGCATGATGCGTTCGGTTGATCACAGCAGCAGTTGAGTCATCCTGATTAAATTGTATGTGCACAGGCTCGCAGGCACTTTGCATGGCATAATAGCCCGCGTTTGGTTCCAGGTACCAGTCGTATATCTGCCATACCACACTCGGCAATGCTGCATTTAATTTCCAGAGCATCACCCCGCCAGACTCATTCAACTTATGCCCTGCGGCCTCGAATATACCCTGATAACCCACGTAGTTCATCAATTGCATTTTATCCGAAAAGTTGACCATAGTGGTCGGCTTACCGTACCTTTTTGCCATTTCGCTGTAATACTTATCATACTGTGCTGCACCAGTGGCAGCATCATGATATCCCCATGAATTGTTTAGCGGAAAAGGCAATTTAGTATCCCAAACCAAATTAGGTATTGTTTTAGCCAAAGTAGTATAGGGAGGTTGTGATGGTATACCGGTTTCGTCTTTAAACACCCAGTCGCGGCCGGCATCGGCCAGCTTGTAGTAGGCTTTAGGATCGCGCCAAGCGTATGGGCCACCACTGTAAACACCCGAGGGCATATCATCAGGCCAGGAGCCTTTCCACCCTGCCGGCAGCTTTGCAAAGCCGGATGAACTAGGAATAAATGGTCTTGTGCCATCCAATGCGACAATATTATCGCGCATAGCATCATAAAGTTCTTTACGGGCATGCCCTTCATTACCGCCTGTCCAAACCAATAAGCTGGGATGATTACGGATGCGGTATATGGTACTTTTTACATTATTAACAAAAACATTCCCTTCGAGCGGCCAGTCGGGAGAGCCTTTAAATTCTCCCTGGGTGTCGCCCGTGACCCAAAAGTCAGACCATATCATCAGTCCATAATAGTCGGCCGCATTCCAGAAAGCATCCGGAGGTGTAACACCCCCACCCCATATACGCACCAGGTTTACATTGGCATTGCGGCAAAGATGCATTTCATAATCGTAACGCGCTGAGTCACGGTTAACCATCATGTCAGGAACCCATGCCCCGCCAACAAGATTTACCCTTTTGCCGTTAACATAAAAATCACGGCGTACAAAACCATTCACCATAGTGGCCTTTGAGCCCACCGTTCTAATGCCAAATACAAAAGTAGTATCGTCCTGACTACCACTAACGTCACTGTACTGCAGCCGGATACGGTACAGGTTGGCACGGCCATAGCCATTTGGCCACCATAAACGCGGCTGATGAATGATTAACTGGCTTATTTTATCAGCCGTTAATTCAATTATTGATGATGAATTTGCGTTAACATTTTCGGCCTGTGAAAATTGAATCGGTGCCCCCATAAAATTCTCTGGCTTAATGCTTACTACCAGCTTACCCGACTTTGACCTATCGGTATTATTAAATAGGGTAAGGTTCAATGACAATTTGGCTACACCAGTATCAGGCAATGCGGGAAGATCAGTTACTAATTTTGGGCGACCAATAGTTACCGCCCCTGTAGTCCGCAAAAAAACGGGTTGCCAGATACCCATGTTCCTATCCCTGACGGGCGGCATCCAGTCCCAGCCTACAGAGCAAAGCATGGTTACATTTTTCCCAATGTCACCCGTGGGCCCACCGTTTTCATAAAATGGCCCGAGAGCCTGTAATTGCTCTTTAGCAGGATAACCCGCATAATCTAACGGATATATCTCAACGGCAAGGGCATTTTCGGCCCCGGCAACGATCACTTTACTTACATCAAGGTTATGTTCGGCAAACATACCTACCATTTGGGTTGAATCGGCCATTTGCCTGCCATTAACCCATACTGCAGCACGGTAATTTATTCCTTTAAATATCAATTGGAAACGGCGCCCCTTATCGGACACGGGCACTTTAAAAGTTGTACGGTACCAATAAGGTTTTTTCCAGGGATTAGCGTCATTTGGTAAATGACTGTATTGTTCCAGGTTATATTCTTTATTAAACTGATCGGAAGCATCAGGTATCAACATATTATTTAAACCCTGGTACGGGTCGGGATATATGTGATTGGCCACTAAACCTGTAAGCACGGTTGACGGCACTTTTACCGGGAACCAATAAATACCTGAATGATAGCCCGGAGAAGACAAATCGTTGCCGCCTTCTTTTACCACGGCCGATGATTGAAGATCGAAATTAATTAGTTTAACCTGCTTAACGGTACCATTTTGTGCAAATAAATTAGTAAGAAGCAAGAAATTAATAAACAGAAAAAAGGTTGAAACGCGAATAAGTCTTTTCATTTGTACAATTTAATCTTGTAAAACTACTTAACAAAGAGCAGGTTGAAATTGTACTAATTTACCTTTTTATTATACTATTTTAAATTGCCCGGGTAAACTTTACTTTTGCCACTTGTATTTCTTAAAACAATTATTGGTTCATGCTTATCCCAAGTCGGTGTAAACCCTTTTTGATTAACAAAGCCCCTACCCGTATTTGAAAAATTACCTAAAATAATGTCGAGGTTACCATCCTGATCGACATCGCCAACATCCATTGTTAACCAACGTCCATATTTATTTATTGGAATTTCGTGCACGGCAAACTGTTCAGGCTTAGTTTGTTCTAAATAGAGAAAACCCTCTTCGGGATGATATTTCAGATCCGGGAAGAAAGATATAACCGCAATATCCAGGTCGCCATCATGGTCAAAATCGGCGGCTATGGCCTTTGTACATCCATCAGCATGATAAAAATAGGTTTGCTTAAACTTCCAGTCACCCTGATTTGTGAATATATATATGCCATGATAAGGCTTCAGCACAGTTGAAAAATCACTATTATCGCCACAGGTATATAATATGTCGGGCTTCCCATCATGATTAAAATCCACAAGTTGAAAACTACTTGACCCATAAATTGCCGGAAAATGTAACAGATTTTGCGCTATAAAGCCCCCTTTATGATCGTTCAAAAACATCCATATCCCTTCATCGGCCTGAGCAAACAGACACATTACGTCGGTCCATCCGTCATTGTTAAAATCGCCGGTGATCAACTGCTCTCCCCCTGGCACCTCTCTAATAGCAGTTTTTTTAAATTGATGATTTGCCTGCTGCTGTAAAAGATACAGGCCGCCCCGCTCATGCCCAAAACCACAAACAACGTAATCCATAAGGCCATCCTTATTAAAATCGGCAGCTACAGTTTGCACAGCCCGTGGAAGGCCTTCACCTATGACAATTGTATCCCTTGTATTGCCATCGAGATTTAGCTGTATCACTTTGCCTTTGGCAAGCTCAAGAGGAGGCAAAATACCTATACAAGTGAATATACCTACATTAGAATTATCAGCATTTTTTGGAAACAGGCCCCCAGTTACAGGTGAGGACATTTTCTTAACCAGTTTGCTATTCAAATTATTATCCCAAACAAACAGGTTGCTCATTGCATCCCCGCTATAAATCTTATGATTTACCGGATCAAACCCGGTAAAAGTTGTCATAGAAGCTGGTCCGCTGGTGTCAACTTTTTTTGGCCTAACCACGCTAAATATTGCCCAATCCTTCAAAGGGGCAACAGCAGGTTTCGGAATAATTAAGTTTACCGGTGCCATATTTTTATAATAGGCAACAATTTTTTGCCATTCCGGTCCAGTAATGAACGATTGTCGGTCAGCATAATACTGTCCCATATACTTCTGCAGGCGTAGTCTTTTAGCCATGGCAGGAAGCACCCCTTTTTCCCAGGTTTTGCGGTCAAGTTGCGCCGGATCTGGCAATTGATGACAGCTAACACAATATTTTTCGGCTAATAATTTACCATCGGCGTTGTCGCTCCCGACTGTGTCTCCTGTTTTTTCCCGACAGCTATTCAAGCCAAAAACCGCTATACTGAAAGCAAAAGAAAATATTATTATCAGTTTATTAACTGATGGCTTGTACTTTAAGGACACGATTGGGTATTATTTATATATAAGTTTTTAATGAAGATAATCTGACGACCCTTCCACTGGTTTAAACCTATCTAATAGGACTATCAGAGTGCCTATTATCGGCAATCTATTTTTTTGTATGATTTTCTAATACAATTAGTGGCAAATTCTTTTCCCAAAATGGCTTCAGCGTTGGCTCAATTTCAAAGCCTGATGAAAAATTGCCTAAAATAATATCAGGTTTGCCATCATTATTAACATCGCCAATATCCATGCTCATCCAACGGCCATATTTACTTACAGGTATGGCATGCGGTTTAAAACTCATCGGCTTATCCTGTTCAAAATAAATAAAACTTTCGCCAGGGTTGCCTTTTAAATCCGCAAAAAATGCAATTGTAGCAATATCCAGATCACCATCGCCATCAAAATCAGCGGCTATAGCCTTAGTGCAACCGTTGATTGGGTAAAAATAGGTTTGTTTAAAATTCCAATCACCCGTGTTTGTGAAAATATACAAACCATGATAAGGTTTCAATATCCGCGAATCATGGTAATTATAGCCGCAGGTATAGATCAAGTCCAACTTTCCGTCATTATTAATATCAGCAAGCTGAAAACTTGTTGAGCCGTTGGTTGGCGGAAAGCGTAATATATTTTTTGGGGTAAAACCTCCTTTATGGTCATTTAAAAACATCCACAGGCCTTCATCGCCAGTTCCGAACAGCACCATTATATCCTGCCAGCCGTCATTGTTAAAGTCACCTGCAACAGCTTGCACAGCGCCCGGTTTATCTGAGATATTGGATTGAACATAAGTGTGATCTGATTTTTGTGTCAGCATGTAAACACCACCTATTTTATCTCCCTGACCACAAATGACGAAGTCGTTTAAGCCATCTTTATTAAAATCGCCAGAAATTGTTTGCACCGGTCTGGCTAATTCTGAAGCAATTAATGTCTGGGGTGGTTTAGTTCCGTTGGCATTGGCATTTATATCGATACTCAACACCCTTCCATTTGGAAAATCTTTAGGCGCCAGCACTCCAATACATGTAAATATATCCTGATATGTTCCATTGACGTTCTTCACAAATGAAGCATTTACAACCGGCGAGGGCATATCAACAATTGCATGTGGTTTGAGCTCTTTATCCCATTTATACAGCCGTTCTGTAGATCCATCCGAACTATAAATTGCATGTCCATCGGGGCTGTAAGCAACCATAGTTGTATATACGGGAACATTGACATCGGCAGGCTTTTTTAAGCTGAAACCTGCCCAATCATTAATTAAAGGAACTGATGGTTTAGCCTTGGGAAGTTCGTTGGGCGCAATTTTTTTATAATACGATACTATAGCCTGCCAGTTTTGC
>JANYAB010000497.1 GCA_025355225.1 Bacteroidota bacterium | reverse complement strand
TTCTCGAAGCGTTTTCAACCATTGTTCATCTATATGCCCCTTTTTGAACTTTACGCTAACCGTCTGTAGCCTTGCTTTAGCAATTATACGCGCATACCAGGCATCCAATGCAAAATCATTGAACTTGCCATCCGATCGGATCGTTCTTTTGGTTAAGGCTAATTGCGGAAGATCCATTCCTGCGGAATGATACAAACCGGAAATAAGTGTGGATGCTTGCAGCATGGCATCATTTAAGCTACCCGCAAAACTGCCAAACCAACCCCGTTGATACATTTGTTTGAAAGGGTAGTTTTTGATGTCGAACAGGCCCGTTAATGATTGCTCTTTTAACTGGATATCAGCATCCACTTTCAAGCCCAGGCTCCCCGCAATTTTTAACAGTGTCTTTAAACTTGCCGAATCATACCGCTCTGCCTCGTATTTTTGGATTTGCTGCATTTTTAAGCCCAATCTTTCTGCAAGTTCTGCTTGCGTTAGCCCATTGGCGATCCGGGATTTAATAATGGCCAGCGGTAGATCAGCTAAATCCCGAATTTCGGTCATAACGACCCTTCCGGCCTTTAAATCTTCATACTCTCTAACTTCTCCCAAAAGATCATTAAGTTGGGATTCAATGGCCGATTTATGCGCTTGTAATATTTTCGGATGGGTATTCACAGCATCTGCGGTTACTACTGAAAATGAATCCAATGCCGTTTGAAAATTTTCAATTTGCAGCTTGGTTATCTTATATTGTCTATCGTTAGTTATCATTTGCCCCTCCAGTGTTTAAAAAGTTTTTTAGTCTTATTATTCCTTTTTGCTTCCCCGAATGTTTATCGATCTGAAAAAAATCAAGGAATGGTTTTCCAGAGTTACCCTCGATCAATAATGCTGGAAAATATTCACCCAAATACCGCTCTTTCTGTTTTTCCCGTTCATTGTCGAATACTAAAAAAATAGGATCTAACAAATCGGGGTCAACAAAGTTGGTATCCCAGCATACTTCGTAGTCATTAGGGGATGGTTTGTCTGTAACATAACTACCATCTAAAAAAATTTGAGGGCAGCCGGCCTTAAACAAGTTAATAAGGCCTTCTTTCAATCCTTTAAACAGAAATGCCCTTCTTTCATTTACAACAAACCGTGCTTCTATTTCACTCATATCAGCATCCCATATACCTGGTGGTAGTATGGGCCAAAGTAAATTTGGATCGTCTAAAAAGTCTGGTATCATAAACACAATTATTTTGTTGTGTTATCAAAGGTAATGCTTATTTATTAATTCTTAAAATAAAAATTATTGATTTAGAATTTGATACTGTACTACATCGAAGCACCTTAGCAGCTATGTAATAATAGTTGATATAAATAAATTATATGCAATTACATATAATTTGATAAAATTTCCGTTTTTATATGCAATTACATATAATTATTGTTAATTTTGAATATTATATGTAATTGCATATAAGGTTAAGTTATGAAATCACTGTCAGAATTTGTTAAGCAAAAGAGGAAGGAAGCGGGACTTACCCAAGAAGACTTCGCAGCAAGGGCCGGCGTAGCACTAACAGTTATCCGCAAGATTGAACAAGGAAAGGGAAACCTTAACCTGGAGAAAGCTAATCAGGTATTGAAAATGTTTGGGCACGAACTGGCTCCGGCTGATAGCAAAGAATTATCACCACCTGACAAAGACTATAAACCATGAGACAGGCAGCCATATATTATAACGACACCGAAGCCGGTAAGCTGACGGAAACCGATGAAGGAATCTACGTATTTCAATATTTGGATTCCTATGTTCAGGCTTACCCCAGTCAATTTATTACCTTCACTATGCCAGTAACAGGCAAGGCCTATACAGATAAAAGGCTTTTCTCATTTTTTGAGGGGCTGATACCCGAAGGTTGGCTGTTGGATATAGCTTCAAAAAGTTGGAAGATCAACACAAATGACCGTATGGGTTTACTGCTGGCCTGTTGTCAAAATTGTATTGGTGCAGTAAGTATTATACCTATCCATGAAGAAAATGAGTAAAAAGTGCCTATACTGCTACGAACCGCTTGATAAAGCGGATACCGGTGATTTTCATGAGCGTTGCAGCCTGAAATTTTTTGGCAGCAAAACGCCGCCGCTTTTTAATTACTCCTTAGACCAAATGACCGAACTGGCTAAGAATGTGGTGGAGCGAAGCGTGGCCGTACCGGGTGTACAACCTAAATTATCACTTACCATTGTACGGGAAGCTTTAGATAACGGCCCAGGCGGCAGACTGACAGTAGTAGGCGCATTAGGCGGTAATTACATATTCAAACCACCATCCCCTGATTACCCGGAAATGCCCCAAAATGAACATGCTACCATGCGAATGGCCGAAGAAGCTTTTAGTATCCGTACTGTACCCTCCAGTTTGATTCGATTGGCATCGGGAGAACTGGCCTATATAACTAAGCGTATAGACCGCACCAATGATGGAGTAAAAATACATATGCTGGATATGTTTCAGATATTGGAAGCATTTGATAAATATAAAGGCTCGATGGAACGCGTCGGTAAAGCCCTTGGTACATATTCAAATAATACTTTACTCGACC
>JANYAB010000489.1 GCA_025355225.1 Bacteroidota bacterium | reverse complement strand
ACAACAAACCACTAAATCATCTTAAATATGCTTTGGCATTTTAATCGCACAATACGTTAGGTTAAACATTAATTACGATGCTTTCTCAACAAATTCTTTAATTGATTTGCCAATAAGATAGGTCCAGCCCTCCACGAAATTCCCTCTTGCAAAATCTGGTTTTTCTGAAGGGAAGGTTTCTAATCCCTCGTGCGTAAGCTTCAGCCGGGTTATATCTCCTTCACTAAACAATTCAAAAGTAACCAGTGAATTTCCTGTTTCTCCATCGTATCGCCAGCTATACTGCAGTTTTTTTCCTGGTATAACTTCAGTGATCCTGCAGAGATGCAAATAGCATCTATCCTCATTATGGCCTTCAAAGCTGAATTCAAAGCCCACTTCCGGCTTAAATTCGGCAATGTCAAAATACCATTGTTTCATCTGGTCTTTGTCGGTGATTGCCTTCCATACCCTTTCGGCAGGGGCATTTAATGTACGTTCAATTACAAATGGTTCTTCTTTCATTTTCTTTTTGTTTTTTTAACTGGTTTCATATTGTTATCTGTGTCTTCCAATGCAAGAAAATTTTCCAGTGCATCCAATTTGCCGGTCCAAAATACCCGGTATTGCTCAATCCATTGCGAAACTTCATTGAGCTTTTGCAGTTTAGCCTCGCAATAGCGTTCCCTGCCTTGCTGCTTTATGGTGATCAACCCGCATTGAGTTAAAATTTTGATGTGTTTTGAAATGGCCGGCCTGCTAATATCAAAGCTTTCAGCCACTGAATTTAAGTTCAGCGACTGGTGTGCTATCATATTGATGATGGCCCTGCGCGTAGGGTCGGCTATGGCCTGGAATACGTCTCGTCTCATTATTGCCTGATTGTATTTGTAACCAATCGGTTTCAAATATATGTGAAACCGATTGGTTACGCAATTTTTTTTTAAAATTGATACCAGGCTGCTTTAGGAAGCGAACAATTATTAAAAACTTATAATAATTATAACCGAATGGGCTTTTTTAATGACGAGGATAAGCGAGTTTAGCGGCAGCGGCCACTTACGCATTTGGTGATATCTTCAAAATTGGAAAGACAATAAGCAGAAATTTAGCATAGTTCCCTAATCGCAATTCGATCTGAAGTATCGATCTTAAAACGCACTAATAGAGGCAAATATCTGGCACAAATGCAATGGAACAGAAGACTGGCAGAGTAGTTACGATAAGAATATTCCGGACTTTTCTTGTTAATCAGAACTTTAGAATCATTCGCCCCTTTTTAATCCAAACTTCTCTATCTTGCTGTATAAGTGGCTGCGTTGTATATCAATATCGTCAGCTGTTTTTGATACGTTCCAGTTATTTTTTTCCAGTTTGAATTTAATGTATTCACGCTCGGCATAGTCTTTATATTCCTGAAAATTAGCAAACTGATCGAAATCTGTTTGTTGGGTTGCCGTACCATTTGTAGCTGCAACAGGCGCCGTTGGATTGGCAAAAGCTTTTACGTCGCTGTCTGTTATAATTTTATCACTCAGAATGATCAGGCGTTCAACCATATTCCTTAACTCGCGGATGTTTCCGGTCCAGGGTAATGCTTTAAGTGCCTCAAGAGCGGTATCGGAGATTTTTTTACTTGGCATACCGTAATCGTTGCAGATCTCATCGAGGAAGTTTTGAGTGAGCAGGCCAATATCATCCTTACGTTCCGAAAGCGGTGGTACATGTATTAAAATAACGCTCAGGCGATGGTATAGGTCCATACGGAAGTTTCCTGCTTCAATTTCTTTTAACAGATCTTTATTTGTTGCCGCTATCACGCGCACATCAACCTCAATTTCCTTTTCGCCGCCTACCCTGGTTATCTTATTTTCCTGCAGGGCGCGTAATACTTTGGCCTGTGCCGATTGGCTCATGTCGCCGATCTCGTCAAGGAAAAGTGTACCACCATTTGCCGATTCAAATTTGCCAATGCGCTGTTTTACAGCCGATGTAAAGGAGCCTTTTTCGTGGCCAAATAATTCGCTTTCTATCAATTCAGAAGGTATCGCTGCACAGTTCACTTCAATTAAAGGCGCACCAGAGCGATTTGATTTTTCGTGCAGCCAGCGCGCCACTAATTCCTTACCGCTGCCGTTCGCACCGGTTATCAATACACGGGCATCAGTAGGAGCAACGCGTTGAATGGTTTCCTGTATTTTTAAAATAGGCTGAGAGTTGCCGAGGATAGGACGTACTTTTGAAACTTTTCGTTTCAAAACTTTTGTTTCGCTAACGAGGCTTCCCCGGTCTAATGCATTGCGTACAGTGATCAGCAGGCGGTTAAGATCGGGGGGTTTTGAAATGAAATCAAACGCACCCTTTTTGCTGGCTTCAACAGCTGTTTCAACTGTGCCATGGCCCGATATCATGATAAATGGCAGGTCGGGTTTAATGGCTAACCCCTCTGAGAGCACTTCCATGCCATCCATCCGGTTCATTTTAATATCACACAGTACCAGGTCATAATCATTTTTTTCAATCAGTTCAATACCGTCAATGCCGTTATCGATATCTTCTACCTGGTAGTCTTCATATTCTAATATTTCGCGCAACGTGTTCCGAATTGCCCTCTCATCATCGATAATTAAAATTTTAGCCATGTTTTATTAAATAGTTGGGTGGAAATATTTATGCTAAGGTATAAGATTTGTATAGAAAAATAAACACTTTTTTTAATTGGTTTATCCGGTTGATTTAGTCGGCGTTTAATTAAGTTTTTTCACAATTATAGCCTAATCAAATTAATTCAATTTACCCCAAAAAAAATAACCCCTTCCTGTTAACAGGGAGAGGGGTTATTTTTCAGCAGCAAACCTGTAAGCCGGGTTCTGTTT
>JANYAB010000488.1 GCA_025355225.1 Bacteroidota bacterium | reverse complement strand
ATTGTTTGTGCTTCGCGTAACTCGGCCCAGTCGCTTCCTGAATTGCTGCCTTGTGTACCACCAAATGCAGCCAGCTGGACAAACAAAAAGGGAAAGTTCTGTTTCCATCTATTGCGCCAATCAGTGATCATCAGCGGGAATGTCGACCGGTATTGAAAAGCCCTGTCCGTATTGGCTTCGCCCTGGTACCAGATTACACCTGCTATTGCAAAAGGTACCAGAGGATTGATCATGGAGTTATAAAGGGTAAATGCAGTATTATTGGGCAGCAGGTCAAAGTGATAAGGCTTACTGAGGTCGGGCATCACACGCCAGTTGGCGTCTGCCAGGTTTATAGTGGTGTCTGAAAAACGTACAAAAAGGTCGCGGCCCTCTCCATTTAGACCGGGATTATACACAGAAGGATTTTTTTGTGAGGACAAGAATTCAATGAGCAAACTATTGTCGCCGGGCTTCCAGGTACCTGCCGGCAACTCAAGCTGATAATAGTCTTTCATACCCCCTTTTTGCACCAGTTTCCCGTCGATATATACATCCATATCAGCATCTGTTTGCCCTAAACGAATGGTAGAGTTATGGCGGGCATAGGAGCTATCTAAAGTTATGGTTCTTTGCATAAATCCCTCACCACGATAGGAATATAATTTACCCTGCCACTCCCAGGCGCCGGGCGCACTCCCTTTTTGCCATGGAGTAAAAAAGGGGGCAGGCTGGGCTGCAAGTTGTTCCGCGGTGTAATTAACCACCGGGTTTTTCTGGTACGCAAATTCTTTTAATTGCCTGTCAACCCGTTGTTTCACCTCATCCAAAGTAACAGGTAGTGTTTTTGCGGTTGCACTTAATTCAGGTGAGCCTATCATTGCATCTTTGCTGATCCAGTCTTCAACCTGTGTTCCTCCCCAGTTGCTGTTGATTAATCCCACGGTAACATGTAGTTGCTGTGCGAGCTGTTTCGCAAAATAATATCCCACGGCGGTAAAATCACCAACGCTATTGGTATCTGCTTTGGTCCATTGCCCTCCGTTAAGGTCTTTTTCGGGTTCTAAACTTACTTTTTTGGGAACATTGAATTGACGGATAGGGGCTTGCCCTGCACTTTTTTGTTCGATCTTATACCCGTAAGCATTTTTTAATTGAAATTCCATATTTGACTGGCCCGAACAAATCCATACCTCGCCTAACATTACATCATTGTAAACCAGGTACTCTTTGCCCGACGAGATTTCCATACTATAAGGCCCACCTTCCTTCATTGGCTTCAATAAAACTTTCCAATTGCCCTGTTCATCGGCCCTGACATTTAGCAATTGCCCGTTAAAATGGATTGTTACTTTGGATTTTTTTACACTCCATCCCCATACAGGTACTTCCTGGTTTCTCTGCAATACCATATGATCACCAAAAAGCTTTGCTGTTGTAAGCTGAGCTTTGGTTTGAAAAAACAGGAAAGATAAAAGCACAGTCGAAAAAAAGAGTCTCATGTCAATTTAAATTAAATTCGTTTTACTGTTTTATAAAAATGCTCTGTCGTTAAAGAAGATTGCTATAATAAGGATAAATGTATAAGATAAGAAATTAATTAAGCGGTAAAGAATTACTGCCCCCGCCTCGTGAAAACTCCACGCTTGTAATTAAAAACAGTTAAAGAAACAAATTTTATTGTGTCTTGCTGCGGTTTTATAACTCCAGGGCGGTATTTAAAAGATCAATTTATATTCAAATAATTGCAACAAAAATCATTTCCGTCAACTTTAAGTATTTCCTAAAAATCATTATCGGCATATGTAGAAAATGTTAATTTAAAGTTCAGTTAAATTTAAGAAAGTCACAAAAAAGTTACCATTTGTTACGTCATGGTTATTAAAAAATTAAGGAATTGCAGTTTTGGGTTTTATTCAAACTTCCTACAGAATTAGCGGGGTAAGTTTGCAAAAAATCTATCCTATGACAAACAAAATTTACCTGATCGCGGTCTTGATTTTCTTTTCCTCTTTTGCGTTTGGCCAAAATGCAACACTGAAAGGGACTGTAACTGACGGAAAAAGCCACGAACCTTTGCCGGGCGCTTACGTACATTTTGATGGCGTAAAAAAGGGAAGTGTTACTGATGCTTTTGGAAATTATCAAATATCGAATATTAAACCGGGTGCTTATAAAGTTAAGGTGAAATACCTGGGTTTTAAAGAATTTGAAAAAGAGATAGACATTCCGGGGCAGATAATTAACTTAAACATTGCCCTTGAAGAAAGTCCTGAAAACCTTAAAGAGGTTAATGTAACAGGTAAATTAACCGGGGAATCCGAATCCTCATCAAGGCGTATCGAAAAAAACGCTAACAATATTACTAACGTGCTATCTGCACGTGCAATGGAAAGATCGCCGGATATTAACGCTGCTAATGCACTTGCCCGTGTATCTGCCGTTACTATTCAGCGTAATAGCGGTTCGGATGAGGCATACGCTATTATCCGCGGCTTAGAACCCCGTTATAATAATACTTTAATCAATGGGGTAAAGGTGACCAGCCCTGATCCTATTTCAAGATTTGTTTCGCTAAGTATTGTACCTTCTGACCTTTTAGATCGCATAGAAGTAAGTAAATCACTCACTCCCGAGATGGAAGGGGATGCAATTGGTGGTACTACTAACCTGGTATTTAAAGATGCTCCGGAATATGAGTACTTTAAAGTGAATGGCTCAATAGGTTATAGCGCTATATTTTTTAATCGGAGGTATGATAGCTTTGATGAAGCCGCCGTTCAAAGGCAAAGCCCCACAGATAGGTTTGGACCGAACTATAAGGCTTCAGCAGGTTATTTTTCAAGGTCAAATCTTGATTTTACCAAGAAAAATGCCCCATTAACCTCGCTTATCGGTTTTACTTATGGCAAAAGATTTTTTAACAACAAACTGGGTTTCATCATTTCAGATAGTTATCAAAACCAGTATTACGGTACAAATTCAGAATTTAATATTGCTATACCCGACCCTCAAAATAACAATAAACCGGTTATTTCTGATGTGGCCAATAGGACATACTCCACGCAGCAATTAAACAATGGTTTGTCGGCGCACCTGGATTATAAGTTCGATGACGGGAACAAAATTATGGTGGATAACGTATTTCTTTACACTTATATTGCCCAGGCAAGGTTAAGTGTTGATACTTCGATTATAGGTGGTAACGGGGGGCGCGTTGGTCCGGGCACAGGCACAGTGTTTAACGATAACCGTTCTTATATCCAAAATCAATACGTGGAGAACTTGAAATTCAGCGGTAAGCATATTATCGCTGAACATTTCACATTTGACTGGGCTGGCATCTATTCAAATGCCACAGCAAATTTGCCTGACAGGGCAGACGTGACACTGAACCATTTAATAAATCCTGATTTTACAAGTACCCCCAATTATTTTGATGCCATATCCAGGATATGGGAAAAAAATGGGAACAAAGACTTAAGTGCCGTGGCTAATTTATGTTATATGGCTAAGCTCGGTGAAAATAATTCATTGGAATTGAAGGCAGGTGGCATATACCGCCACAGCACCCGTTTCGTTAAGCAAAATGAATATACGCTAAGACCTGCTGCCGAAGCGAACGGTGTTAAAAGTTCTTTTTCTGATATTTATAGTAGTAATTGGATAGTATATGACGTAACGGGAAGCTTAACAAGTGATAAGGCAAATTATACTGCTTACGAAAATATAACTGCTGGATACGGGGAATTTAAACTTCACTTGGATAAATTGGATATTATAGGTGGGTTACGCGTAGAGGGCACCCAACAGGGTTATGATACACATCCGGTAGTTTTAGATGTACAAAGCGATGCAAAGAAAACATACACAGATGTATTGCCAAGTCTCCAATTAAAATACAGACTTACCGAAAAATCCAATCTTAGGGCTTCTTACTTCGAATCCATATCGCGGCCAGCATTGTATGAGCTTGTACCGACTGCAACGCGTGGTGAAAGTACCGATGTAACCGGTAACCCATTTGTATTACACTCCGAAGCTAAAAACTATGATTTGCGCTATGAACTTTTTCCTAAGGCCGAAGAACAGTTTTTTATAGGCGGCTTTTATAAAGATATAAAAAACCCGATTGAATTCGGATTGCTGGCTTTATCGTCGGGACAAGCTGTAACGACACCTCAAAACTTCGGTTCTGCTAAAGTAGAAGGTGCGGAGGTGGTGTACAGCAGATATTTTGGCGACTTAGGTGTCTCAGGTAACTACACTTATACCTACTCAAACATTAACACCCCGAAAACGGTGATTACAACAGATGCTCAGGGTGTTTCAAATGGAAGCGTTACCAAACTACAAAGCCGGCCTTTACAAGGACAAACAGGCGATGTATTGAACTTGTCATTGCTATACAAAAATGATAAACAAAAGGCCTTTGTACAATTGGCTTATACTTATACCAGCAGGACCCTTACCTATGTTTACACCGGTTACGGCTACGATTATTATCAGCAGCCCCAATCCTTCCTGTCATTATCCGGCGAGAAAGAGGTGAGCAGACATTTTACCCTTACCGGCAAGGTCAATAATATTTTAAATACACCTACTACCGTAAAAATCAGCAACCTCGTACAGGCAAAAGATCTTTATAACGTGAGTTTCAATTTGGGTTTCCGTTATTCCTTATAGTTTTAAAAATGATCAACATGAAAACGAAAAATATTTATAATTTATTAACAGGTTTTTTATTGTTAGCAGGGATCAATGCCTGTAAGAAGGCAGAACTAACTACCTTTACCAAGATCAAAATACCTACATCCAGCCCGATCGCACCGGGTAATATAACCGGATTTGTAAAAGGCACTTTGTTAACCGGGCAAACATATACTGTGACCGGGGATATTACTATAAAAAAAGGCGATACTTTATCTGCGCAGCCGGGCGCAATAGTTGTAGTAAAAAATAATGCTCAGTTTAACGTTCAGGGTGTTTTAAATTTATTAGGTACACAGGCTAACCCTGTATTTTTTAATTCTGATACTAACAAGCCAGGTACCTGGGGTGGTTTTCAGGCTGATAGCGCTCAGGCCATCACAATTAAATGGTCGCATATTGATAATACCGGCGGCCCGGATGCTTCAGGAAGCGCTCGCCGAACCATAGTTGTACGGACACGTATTCCTGTGGATATTGAAGATTCGTGGTTCACCAATGGGCAGGATGATTTGATGGGTTTATTCGGTGCGCAGATTACTGTTCTGCGGAATACTATAAGTTCTTCTGGCAGCACGGACGGTGAAGGTATAAATCTAAAATCGGGCACTACTGGAGTGGTGGCATATAATGTCATATTCAGTCAGGCTGGCAGCGGGGTAAAACTGGAGACCAGTACTAACGCTCCTTTCCCTCAAACAGAAGTCGATGTTTATAATAATACCATAGTTTCTGTTGGCTGGAGAAGAGGATCAGCTGAACCGGGCCGCGGAACTTCAGTTGGTGTGAATGCGATAGGACATATCTTTAATAATATTTATGTGAATGATTATCACGGTATAGAGATATTTACTGATGCTGATGCCGTTCACACCACTTACGGCAACAATCTGTTTTATGCTACTGTTGATACTTTTACTGATCTGGTTGATCCAACAATCCAGATCAATATCAGAAATAATTTTTATCCTGCCGGGGCTTTAGGGACACCACAGCCAACTGACCTTATCTCGACAAAGATTGGTCAATTGGATCCGCTATTTGTTAAGTTTGATGGCACCGTAGCTGCACCGAACGGTTACCCAAATACAAATGATTTTCATTTAAAGCCGGGTTCCCCGGCATTCGGTGCGGGAAATCCGAGCTTTGACAATAAAAATCCAGGCTATGGTAACCAGGACTTAGGCGCTTATACCACTGACGGTAAAGGAAATAAACACTAAACCCTGATTATCCCAAAAACAATTACACAGGCTGTCTCAAAAGGACAGCCTTTTTTGCTTCTGGTTACGGGCAAAATATTCAAAAGTACAAAGTAGCCTTTTAGTAGGGGAAATAAAATACTATTGTAATTTTCAATTAAAAGTTAGCACATTGTTGAACTAATGACCTAATCAACCACTCAATTAGTCACCATCCTTACCGGCCAATTTTGCTGGATAAACCTTTTTACCTTTGGCTGCGTACCATAAAATATGGTTCAGCAGATCATCACTACCCCCGTCTACATGATCAAATTCCGGTTTCAGTGAGGCTCTTGCATAGTATAAAGCTTTTCCTTTTAGCGCAGCAAGCTTCGGGTTCATTTCATCCAGGGCGATACGATTTGGTATAGCCTCGTAAGTATAATCACTGGGTTTATCAGTGAAGCATTTAAACATAGGCAATGCTGTAGCATCAATAATGTTCATTGGCGGTATACCTAATATCTGTTCAATTGAACGCACGACACAAGTTTGATTATAGTTAGTAGATACTGTTTTTTGTAAGTGGCTGTATGGGCTTACAACAAACCCGGTTGTACGGTAGGCGGATATATGGTCCCAACCGCCCTGTGAATCATCCTCAGTCACAAATATTACTGTATTCTTCCAGAAGCGGCTTTTGCTTACAGCTTCAATAATACGGCCGAGTGCCAGGTCATTATCAGCAACCATAGCCTGCGGTTTCGGAAAACCCGGTCTTGAGCCTTCTGTATGGTCGAGCGATAGGGCCATTACCATTAATTCAGGTAATTCATCTCCGGGTTTGCCTTCATATTCCTTCAATTCTTTAATAAACGCGGAAGCCCTGACCTGGTCGGTTATTTTTAGCACATCAGATGCCGGGTAATTTTGGGATAACATTGGCCTTACCCGCGATATGGTACTTGTATTATAAAATTTAAACGGGACACCAGCTTTGTAATTATCGTAAATGTTCGTCCAGCTTAATTTTTCGTCGTAGTGCGGTTGTGACGCCTCGCCGTATATCCTTACTTTTTTGCCATGGTCGGCAGCGTTGTTCCAAATAAAGCCGTTCGCATCATAAACAAGCGCATCTTCCTGCACATGCGGGTAGCTGCGGAACCAGGCACGCACGTTCTTTTCCACATAGTCCGTTACCATAGCGGCATCAGTCCACTGGTGTCCCTCGGCTGAACATTTTCCGGAAGCATAGTAATTGTCGAGCAATAAAAAATTCCGGGCTATTTGGTGCTGATTAGGTGTAATGCTATCACCATATATACATAACGATGGCATGCCTTTACCTTCGGGCATATCCCCTAAAACCTGGTCGTAGGTGCGGTTCTCTTTTATGATATATAGCACATGCTTAAATACTGATGGTTCGCCAATACGTTCAGGAATTGGCTTTGGGGCAACATTTTTACGCGGTATCAATTGTGCTATTTCTTCCCTGAATGTGAGATTAAGCTTTTTTACCCTTTCTGTATATTGTTTCAAGATTTGCTTTCCCGGGATTGGAATAATGGATATGGTGGCTTTCTCATGGTGCGTATTATAAGCGATAACATCGGGTGGTACGTCATTTGCCTTAAACTCTTTGGTACTTATTCCCGATCCTTCGCCTTCAAGATTAGTTACAAATAAGGTATTGCCATCAAGCAGCAGGCCGCCAGGGTAAGCCTCGGTGGGTATAAAGCCCGTTATTTCGGTTTTGCCGGTTCCTTTTGCAGCTGAATTTGCTCCAAGCTTTATCACAGCAACCGCATTGTCGAGCCCGTTGGCAACATATAATGTTGTTCCATCATCATTAATGGTTAAAGCATTTGGCGAATCACCGATAAATCCCTTATTACCCGGCATTAATTGCACAGGTATATTTTGAACAACACTGAGGCCGGAAATCGATATTACCGATACATTGTCGCCGTTGGCGTTGGCAACATATAAAAAACGGCCATTTTTACTGGCAATAATTGCATTTGGGTGCAGGCCAACAGGTATTTCTTTTATCAAATCTCCGTCTGCAAGATCAAACACTTGTACAGTTCCGGTGGATGTTGCACCTGTTTTTGGATCGATATAAGTACTTCCATAGGGCACGCCCGCAGTTTCCCTGCTTGCGGTGTCAGCAGCCGGCATCGCGCCGCCCCAGTTAGTTACAAAAATTTGGTGGCCAATTAATGCAATGCCATAAGGGGCAACTCCGGTTGGCCTGGTCCAGATAGTTTTTTGCGACTCAAGGTCTATTTTGGTTACCTGGTTATTGCCGTTTAAAACCACGTACAAATAATTTTTATAATTTTCAGTATTAATAACCAGTTCGTTAGGAAGGGCCATTGGCGATGGAACCACCGGTTTAAAGCTGAAAGCATTTAGAATACTTATCTTTTTACCATCCCATTTGGCTTGCATTACGCAGGAACGCCCGGCATTGCGTTCGGCAGCGCTCCAGAAAAATTGAGTTTCACTACCTGTATTCCATATTTTTAAACCGGAGTAGGTACTCATTAATCCAGTATATTTTTGGTCACTGCTGTAGGCCCATCGTGCTATTACTTTGCTTTGAATTGTATCGATTAATGTAATACCAAAACGGTCCTCAACCGCTAAAATGGAGGTTTGTGGTATGAGCTTTATGTCAAGACTGTGATTTTCAACACGCGGGTCGCCAAAGCTAATTACTTTTCCTGCCGGATCAAGCAACCGGTTATAGGGCATCATTACCGGCAGTACCTTGTTAGTTAAAGTGCTGTCGTCATAAGCGCTATGCATATTGATCTGTTCCTGGTCGCCCAAAGGGTTATTTTTTTTAATTGAGTGGCAGGCTGTTAGGCAGCCTAATGTTATAAAAATCAAATATGCTGACAGGACTTTTGTTTTCATGCGAATACTATGCCCTAAATATAAAGCTTTCGTATTAACTGAATGTTATTTATCAATTACAGAAAATTAGGACCAGGAGATAAGGATCAGGAAGGATGGCTGCGGTCAATTGAATTTATCACCTATGGTCGCCAGGGGATAACTATCGGGACGGCAGTGCAACTATAAATTCTGAGCCTTCTCCTTCTACGGTGTTTATGTTGATACTTCCATTGTGGCCTTTCACCACTATATCATAACTTAATGATAAGCCTAATCCTGTACCTTCGCCTGTGGGTTTGGTAGTAAAAAACGGCTGCATTATTTTTTCTTTAATGGAATCAGGGATGCCGTTGCCATTATCTTTCACCGTTATCTCAACCATTCGGCCTCCTTTATGGGAAGAGATTAGTTTAGTGCTCATTTCAATAGTGGGCCTATAGGCAGTACCGGCAGTTTTCTGCTTTTGATGGACAGCATAAAAGGCATTATTGAACAGGTTGAGCATAACCCGTCCCACATCCTGGGGAACTATGTTTATTTTCGGTAGCTTTTCATCAAAATGAGTAATCAATTCGGCATTAAATGATTTATCCTTTGCCCTAAGTCCGTGGTAAGCCAGCCTTAAATATTCATCTGCCAATGCATTAACATCCGTCAGTTCCTTAGTGCCGCTGCTTATCCGGCTATGTTGCAGCATGCCTTTTACAATACTATCCGCGCGTTTGCCATGCAGGTTTATTTTTTGCTGGTTTTCCTTTATATCGTGAGCGATTGCTATTACTTCTTCTAAATTACCCTTAGTTATCTCTTCCTGCATCTCATCAATCAATTCAGTATTTACTTCCGAAAAATTGTTTACAAAGTTTAAAGGGTTTTGTATCTCGTGAGCTATCCCTGCAGTAAGTTCACCTAATGAAGCCAATTTTTCGGATTGAATAAGCTGCTGCTGTGTTGTTTGAAGTAAAACCAGCGTTTCCTGCAACTCATTTTTTTGTTGGGTTAGTTCCGCTGTTCGTTCTGCTACCAATCTGTCGAGGTCGGCATTTTTTTGAGCGGCGATTCTTAATTCCTCCAGCTGTTTTTTAGATGCTGCCAACCCGGCAAAAGTCCAGATAAATGCTGCCACTATTGCGAACTCAAAATAATTACTCCAGCGACCATAAAAATCGGATGCCACTAATTTCACTAAACTTGCCAAAAGCCCTGTGGCAACTAACGGGTAATGGTACTTTATTAAAGGGCGAAATGCGATGAAATCCGGCTCTTTGTCAATGTATACTAACAGCCCTAACAGCAAAAAAACGCCTAAAAAGCCGGTTAATACGCCATGTAAGGAGACTAAAGAAACAATAAGAATAATGGCCAGAGACCATCTTGCAAGAGATAGCAAACTGGTCCATTTTGGTCTTAGCGGCGAGAATTGTAACGATTTCTGTAAGCGTCTTATTAATAAAAAAGCTGCTACGAAAGGTAAAAAATGCATGCTTTATAATTGTTTTAATTACGATATACGAAATGTGTAGTGTTGTGAATATACAATCAATAAAATTAATTAAAGATTATTGGTCATAGTTACGCTTAAAGTGCAAAATCAACATACGAGATATCTCGTTTAATGAACTACTTCATCAATGTAACAAGGCCTGTATTATGCTAATGCACACAAGAGCCGACAACGGGGATCGAACCTGCGACCTACTCATTACGAATGAGTTGCTCTACCAACTGAGCTATATCGGCTATTGGAGCATTTTACCCTCACATCTCTCGGAGCGTGGCAACTTGCGTGGCAAATTTAACTAAATTGCTATGCACTCTGAAATTAAAATCTACAATCCTGGCCCCGGCAAACGTGGGTATGTTGAAGTCTATATTGACGATGTGAGAACACGATATGTCACCGGGAATGACATGGGAATCGAGTGCTTTCCTAACAACGCCAGTTTAACTAAGTCTCAGCGATCAAAAGAGTTTCATCGCCTGGCGGCAGCCGTGGAAGATAAATTAAAGAACGGAAGGCAAGCAAACGAGGTTCTACCCAAGGAGCGTGTGGGTTTGATAGTAGACTTGATTAGCGATGCAATTAAGAACTTTGGCACCTCTTATAAAGAGCGATACGTGGAAGACATCGCCAAGTATGGAAATGCTTTTGTTGAGTACCTCCGTGGAAAGGGATTAGATAAACTGGCATCCAACCAAATTGCTGCGATGCATGTAGAAGAGTTCCTACTGGCATATCAGAAATCCGCAAGTTATCATATGACTGTTAGAGGTAAGCTCTCTGCGTTGTTCAAAAAAATTAAAGACTTAGGCTATCTGAGCGATAACCCAGTACTATCGACTTCCACTCGCAGAGTTAAAGCTGTCCTTCATGAGGCGTATGATGAACAGCAAATCCTTGTTGTCCTGGAATACCTCAGCAAAAACTATAATCAACTATTCTTTTGTGCGCTGTTGATGTATGGAACACTCCTGAGGCCACATCAAGAGATAAGACTGCTCAAAAGGAGTCACTTCGATCATGAATTAACACACTACTTGCTCTCCGGTTCAGAAAACAAGGGCGGTAAGAATCGGCGACTACCTCTCCCAGAGTATGTGCGAGTAGAAATGTTTCGAAGAAAGATTAATCTGATGTCGCCTGACAGCTATATCTTCGGCGGTAAACCGGAGCCGTTTAATCGTTGGTATTTCTCGTTGATGTGGAGTAGAGCAAGGGTGGAGATGCTTACGGCTAAGATTATCAACAAAAGGCAAACATTATATAGCTTCAGACACTCCGCCTCAATCAGCGTGTTTAAGGCCACACAACAGATTAAGTTGCTTCAGCAACTTTTGGGTCACCAAAGTGTTCTGACTACTGAAATATATTTAAGAAGCATTGGATTGATTGACGTCGATGTTTCTATGCTCCCCAAACTCTTCTTAGATGTTAAGTTGTGAAGGAATCAAATTTTGGTGTCCTCTGTCCTTCCTTTCTACTAGCCTACTGCGTTACTTCGCTACAGCCTAGTACAATAAAGAAAAACGCCAAGCTGTAGCCTGGCGTTTGTACTGGTAGTTATTTCTTGTGTTTCAAAACGAACTCTTTTGCATCCCGGAGGTTTTCAGGGTACTTGACTGTCCTTGTTGCCCCATTAGGGTCATCAGGTATTGTCTCGTAAACCGTATGGTAAACAAACCCATTGTCAGCAAGATACTTGGCTGTCTCCCATCTACCTTCATCTGACTTCCTGGGGGGCCTGAAATGGTTATACATAAACGTCATCTCTTCCCCGCAGTGAGGGCACTTGCCTTTTCTAACTTCAGTGGCCCTCATGTTGAAGGCGACCCGACAACTGAAGCAAACATTCTTGTGTCCCATATTACTAGCTAAGATAGGAAGAATTAAGAGTCGAACAAGCTTCCCTGAATCCCATTCATCGGCTTAGAAGCTCTGATAGGTTCAAACGGCGTAGTAAAAGCTGATTTGGTTTCCGTAGCTTTTAAATCATGGAGCCAGATTTATCTTCACCTGCATCTTAGCCATTGCGGTTCTGTTCGTCCCAAAGCTTCAACATTCTAATTAAATCATCGTAGCCCTCCAAATAAATACCATCTAGCATACTAAACCTTTTTGTAAAGGCAGAGAGGTACGAGCGGGCTGTTTTACTCCCGGAGATTGTACTGACAAACAGTTTGGTGGCAAGGTCGATGGTTGCCTCTGAATTATTA
>JANYAB010000458.1 GCA_025355225.1 Bacteroidota bacterium | reverse complement strand
TGCTGTTATGCAAATAGGGATATAAATATTGATAAGGTTTTTGTTTATCTTATGTTGGCCGGTGGAGGCACGGTCTTAATATTTCTTAACGCTTCCGATGATAAGGCACCTATAGTAATTGGTTCGGGCGAATTTTTCATTGCCTGGATGATATAAAGGTTACTGTATTTTCCTTCGACCTCCCCGCCAATATTAGCGGTAATATCCACTTCAAATACGTAGGCCGGTTGCAAAACACCTCCGTTGCCGTCGTAGAGCATTTTCCTCATGTTCCTGATATTATATTTCGCCTTGCCCTCAAAATCCTGGTTTATCCTTTTC
Organism: Bacteroidota bacterium; assembly: GCA_025355225.1. Lineage (GTDB taxonomy): Bacteria > Bacteroidota > Bacteroidia > Sphingobacteriales > Sphingobacteriaceae > Mucilaginibacter. The sequence continues at coordinate 3,849 of JANYAB010000458.1, read as the reverse complement.
TTAACTTCCGCATTGGCCGAATCCGCCGAAATTTGCTGTTCCGGAGCAATGTATTCTTTCTTATGGGTCGGGTCCAGTTCGCGCCACCGGTAGGTAATGCCCATTAATTCGTTATTATTTCCGAGGGAAACGATAATTTTGCTTCCTGCCCCAACTACCGGAACGCTGTCCAGCACTCGTCCAAATGTTACAGTTCTTATTTTATCGATCTCCTCACCCCGCTTATTTCCGTTGATCACGTTTGCGGCTTTTACGCCACCGGTATGCATCACCATTAATTGGCTGCCATTTGAAGGCATGATGTCATATTTTTTCAGATAACCACGTGCAAGGGCGGGCGCTTCGGATATAGAAGAAAGATGTGGCTGTGCATCACCCATGTAATTTTTCAGGCTATTGCTAAATGAGAAATTGCCGGTCTTTGCGTCTTGCTGAAAATGAACGCTGGGATCATTATTTTCATAATAGGTATTCCCGTCCGAATCGTTTACCACAAATTTACCATTGAGAGAAGAGTCTTTTAAAAATGTTGAAGCAGCTTTTTTAGCATCTCCCAGTTTTGTTGCAGATGATTTTCCGAGATAGTAAATATAATCAACTGGATTCTCGTGACGTTCCTTTTTGCATGATATTAGAATTACCGTAATGGCAATCAATAATGCGCCGTATTTATTTATGTTCTTCATGAGATTTAGTATTTAAGTATTGATTGAGAGTAGGTTAATATTGCCACCAGGTAGTCATGTCGTTGGCACCACTGGCAGGGGTTGGGGCAAAACTTGATAAGGTATCGTTCGCTGTGCTATTATACATAACCGCGCTTGCATATCCAGGGTAAGCAGACCCATCGCTGTTGGTAGGATTAAATATCCAATATCGCTCATCGTCCACAGCTTCAAACCAGGCTTGCCATATTCCCGCTCTTCCTCTTAGTTTATTCGCATAGTTATTAGGAATGCCGTTGTCACTATTGCTTAAGGTATGGAACCCGACCAGTTGATGCAATCCATGGAATATTGCTGTCCATGGAGTCCACCAATCTCCAGCAACATCCGGCGCTGTGGTAACCGTGTTACACGATTCGATGATCAGAAATTTTAACGGGCCTCCGCTGTTGGCGCCATAGCCTGATGCGCTTCTGAAATCAACCCCGGCACTGGTAGCCTGATTAGTCTGGATGAAATATGGGGCACCATGGCCTGAAACATAATCCAGATCCATGCTATTAATGAAGGACGACGAACTAGTGGTAAACTCGAAAGGCTCTGCCCAAAAATATTGGATCTCTTTCCACTGGTTGCCGCCTACATTGGTCCAGTTTTGAAAATTTTTAACGAAATTCCATACATTGTTTACAAAACGATGCTCGGCGTGATCAACATATCCCCCGATCTTTTCTGAAGCCGCAAAAAGAGGAACCGAAAAAATAACTAAAATACCCGTTAATAATATTTTTTTTGCTCGCTCGGGCATAGCGACGAATAATAACTTTTTCATAAACTTAATAATTTAGGTAATGAACTGGTAACTTGGGGTAAAGTTCGTCGAGTTTCAATTGAAAAATGGCAGGATAACTACGTTTTCTCCCACGTAGTTGTACGCAATATTAATTCCGGAAATATTATTAATATAAGTATTAAGAATATTCCAATTATAGTTTATGAGTGAACCGAATGTAGTCGGTTCTTATTTTAGCATTGCGTAAATATGCTCATCCATAATCTCGCCATGTTTGATGATGGCATTTCGCATAATTCCTTCTTTAATAAAACCAGCCTTTTCCAGTACGCGCATGGAGGCAGGATTTTTGCTTAATATACCGGCTTGTATGCGTACGATATCCAAATTTGCAAAAGCATAATTGGAAATTAACTTAACTGCTTCAGTCATAATCCCTTTACCCCAATACTGCTCGCTTACCCAATAGCCTAAAAGAGGTGCTTTACGATAAACATCGTCACGAAAATCTAAACCAATAACACCAATAACTTGTTCATCAACAACTATTGCAAAATTTGTTATGGGGCTCTGATCTAATTTTTCCTTTATCCAATTGGTTGCCGCTTCCAGCGTGTATGGAGAAGGGAACCTATCAAGCAGGTTTGAAGATATATTGATATTGTCGGCATGTTTTTGCAAAGAAGCCGCATCGCTTAATTTCCATCCCCGAAGTGTAAACCCTGTGCCTTTTAATTCCATATTTGCAACTATATAATTGCTAAAATACTAATATTACCTTAGCTGGTAAATCGGTTACGGTAATTAAGATCGATCCCCCGATGTATCGCCTGTTCTTGGATTTCGAATAAAGTTATAAGATGAAAAAATCGACCTTGTTATTATTATTGCTTTGCCTTGGTTGTACACACAAACCAAACAAAATAAATATTACCATAAGTCTCACCGATAGTAACCATTCACTAAAGATCGTTGGTTTTGACAGATTGGTGATTGCCGATATCGGCAGGGATTCCCTTACCGGAGCATGGCAAAGTTTTTTGCCTGTTTATCGTATGCCGGCTGATACTGATCTAAAAGACTATCAAAAAGCCCAGCCCGGTAATTACACGATTAAGGACAGCATAGTGGTTTTTACGCCCGATACCCCATTTAGAAAAGATCAAGCCTATTTTTTACGATATTATCAATATGATAAAGATGCGGATCTGTGGCACCAGATCAAAGAAAAAAAACGGATTGGCTCCTTAAGTTATACTGATTTGATTTTTAAGTACTAAAACTGCGTTATACTATTGAAACCATCCATCTGATAGCAATCAGAAGGATAGCTTCAATGCCGATAAAAAACAATTAATATCATTGAAAATCCAATAAAAGTTATTATATTTGCATCCAAATTAACAAAGAGGGGGCAATTGCCCCCTCTTTTATTTTACCAACCAAATTTCCGGGGATCAAATAAAACGGATAATGGATATTGAAAAAAGGGTTACAGAATTAGTTGAAGAAAAAATAGCCGAAATCGGGCGGCCGGATTTGTTTTTGGTGGATGTAAAAATGCATTCAAACGGAAAGTTGATCATCCTGGTTGATGGGGATAAAGGAATTGGCATAGCCGAGTGCGCGCAGATAAGCAGGTATGTGGGGTTTCGTTTAGAGGAAGAAAATGTTTTGGAAAGCGCCTACAACCTGGAGGTTTCTTCGCCGGGCATTGATACGCCGCTAACTTCGAAAAGGCAATATTTAAAAAATATTGAGCGGCAGTTAGCCATAAAAATGGCCGACGGAAGTAAGAAAGAAGGGAAATTAACTGGCATTACAGAGGATGCGGTTATTATTGAAGAAATTAATAAACAAAAAGGGAAGAAAGCCGAACAAGTTGAAAGCGTGATCCCATTTAATCAAATAACAGAAACAAAGGTTTTAATATCATTCAAGTAAAAAATGAGCAATATTAATTTAATTGAGTCTTTTCAGGAATTTAAAGATTTCAAAAACATCGACCGCCCAACCATGATGAGCGTTTTGGAAGACGTTTTCAGAAGTATGATCAGGAAAAAGTACGGTAACGATGAGAATTGCGACGTAATTGTGAACACCGACAACGGCGATTTGGAGATCTGGCGTACCAGGGTAGTGATGGAGGATGGTTTTTCGGAAGATGATGACCTGGAAATAGAACTGGCTGAAGCCAAGAAATTAGATCCCGATCTGGAAGTGGGTGACGAATATATTGAGCAGATCACACTGGAAAGCTTTGGCCGCCGTGCGATACTGGCTGCCAGGCAGACATTGGTTTCGAAGATACTCGAACTGGAAAAAGACGAAATATTTAAAAAATATAAAGACCGTGTGGGTGAAATTGTAACTGGTGAGGTTTACCAGGTG
>JANYAB010000456.1 GCA_025355225.1 Bacteroidota bacterium | reverse complement strand
AAGTGTAAACTTTTTTCAGGACGACACACCGTTCCAAAGTGTTCCATGGTGTTCCACTTTAAAATGGAACGCCCTGAAAAGTGGACGGTTCCGAAAAATAAATCCGAAATCGTCCCGATATCTATCGGGAATCCCACATCCGAAATAAAAAATCAGCTTTTTGCCTGGTCTGCAACTGCCTGGTTGAGGCGCTCATATTCCTTATCATTTTGTTCCCTGGCCAGCTTAACGCCATCTTGTGCGGTTGAAAGCGCGGCTGCTTTGTCGCCCATCTTTAATTGTATGCGGGCTTTCCATACCTTATAAAAAGGCGACTTAGGTTCGCTTTTTTCGGCTGCGCTTATCCACTCCAAAGCCTTTTTCAGGTCCTTATTATTTTCATAGTAATAAAGCGCGGCCTGAAAATAAGGCCTTTTATCAGCGTTCATTACATCGGCGATATTGGCCATTACTTTGGTATCTACGTCAGTGCTGATATGAAAAGCAAAAGAGATATTCTCCCACTTTAATTCAAGTACACATTGGGTCTGATCTACATTATTAAATTGCATCGTTAACGTTTCAGTAGGTTCGGCCGGTTTGCCGGTCTTTACTTTAAAGCGTAAAAGATCATCTGGTTGCTTGTAGGTGTAAGCGCCCCATTGATGAGCCGTTTTATTCAGGATAATGGTCCAGTCGTTTTGATCAGGTATCGAAAACAAAGCATATTCACCGGCAGGCACCTTATTGCCTTCGATGGTTACATCGTCGGTGAACTTAATAACTGTGGCAGCATTTGCTCCCGTGCGCCATACCACCCCATAAGGCTCCATGGCCCCGAATATTTTACGTCCTTTTACATTGGGGCGCGAATAGGTTAATGTGATATTACCCAGGCCAAGTTCCTGTGTAATGGTTTGCGTAGAGCTTAACTGCGGAATCTTAAGCAATTGGGCGTAGCTGTTTTGCGAAGCACAGGCTATTAGCATGGCAGCTAAATAGAAATATATCTTTTTCATAATTTGGTTTTACCGGACTAAGTTATAAATATTATAAATGAATAAAAATAATAGTACCGTTGGAGGTGAAAGGTTGATCTATGTGCGATTTTAGACTTACGAAGTTTTTAAAACTTCGTAAGCCTGTTCGCTAAGCTAAAACCTCTTTATTGTTTCCGTAATATGCGCTAAATGGTGTTTTCCGTGCCATGCATATAAGGCCAGGTTGCGTTTGAGGGGCACGCTATCGCCCGATTCCGGGTGCACAAAAGTGCGGTTCCATTGCTCCTCAGTAAAGCTTTCAAAAAGCGCCGTCAGGTGCTGATGAATGCCATCCAGCATTTTTAACGATGCTTCCACGGGTAGGCGATAATCAGGTAGTAGCGCCCAGTCGGCTTCTTCGTATGGTTTTATGGTTGGATTATCTTCTGTAAGCGCCAGCTTAAAACGGATGATGGAATTCATGTGGCTGTCGGCAAGGTGGTGTATTACCTGCCTGATGGTCCACCCACCGGTACGGTATTGCGTATCCAATTGTTTCTCGTTCAACCCGATCACAACGTTGCGCAATTTACCGGGCAATGTTTTTATGTCAGTTATCCAGTTGTTGATGGCATTTTGGGTATAGGATACCGGGGCCTTGAACTTTCCGGTTGGATACCGTAATTCTTCGTCTGTCATAGCTTTAAGTATTAAATAATTGGTTGATGCGGCAAATTATTCAATTATAAATATTTTACCTTGCGTTGTCAATAAATTACGCCACTAAATGTAAAAATAGTAATATCACCCGGCTTATTATTTTCGCGACGGACAAGGTTTAAACTAATTTAGCGTTTTACACCTATTTATTTAACCCATGATAAAAAGACTGCTAATACCCCTGTTATTCTTTGCTTTTTCTTTTGCCAATGCCGAAACTATTAAAACCGATGTGCTGGTAATAGGTGGTGGTGCAAGTGGAGTAGCGGCGGCAATACAATGCGCCCGCAGCAAAATAAAAACCATGCTTATTGAACCAGGGCCCTGGCTTGGCGGGAGCATGACAATGGGCGGCATGTGTGTGCTGGATGCCAATCGTAATCTGCCCTCTGGAATATGGGGAGAGTTCCGCAGAAAAGTTACAGACTATTACAGGCCCCGCCTCGGCTATGACACCGCCTATAATGCTGTGCTTCGGTTTGAGCCTTATACAGGGGCAGAAATATTAAAGAAGATCACAGATAGTGTAAAAAACCTTACCATTAAGCTAAATACCCCATGGACAAGCATTAAAAAGGATGGCACAGGCTGGGAAGTGGCAATCACTGTAAATGGCGAAACAGTCACTATTAAGACAAAAGTAGTAGTTGATGCTACCGAAACAGGTGATGTGGCGGCAAAAGCAGGTGCGCAATTTTCCATTGGGTTTGAAAGCAGGCAGGATTCCGGAGAATCCTGGGCACCAGAAAAAGCATCACCGGAAATAGAGGATATTACGTGGATTGCTATACTCAAGGATTTCGGTCGCGGGGCAGATAAAACCATAGCCAAACCCGAAGGGTATGACCCTGCCTTGTATGCCTGCCTGAAAGCAAAAAATATAAAGCAAATGCTAAACGATGGCCGCATACCTAATGATAAGTACATGATAAAATGGGCCGAATGCGGCAATCAGTATCCTGTTACCGTAGAGCAGCTAAGTCCGGAGAACCGAAACGAACTTTATAAAAAAGCCAGGCTGCATACTTTGGGTTTAATCTATTACCTGCAAACCGTATCAGGCTATAAAAACCTGGGTATCGATGATCAGTTTGCAACACCCGACCATCTTCCATATCTACCTTATATCCGCGAATACAGGCGGGCAAAAGGTGCAGTTCGCATGGCTTTAGGCGATATCTATACGCCCTACGACCGGGAATCGAAACTTTATCGCACTTCAATTGGCGTAGGCGATGCTATGCCAGGCCAGCATTACAGTGAACCGGATGCACCAAAGGTTACTTATCCCCCTTTTCCAGCGTATTCCATTCCATTGGGAGCTGTGGTTGTAAAAGATCTTGATAACCTGCTGGTAACAGAAAAAGCTATCTCAGTTTCTCACCTGGTAAATGCCAGCACCATGTACCCATCAGTACAAATGACCCTGGGACAAGGTGTTGGAACCATAGCTGCTTATTGTGCCTTTTTTAAAACTACCACCAAACATTTGAATGTGAGGATAATACAGGGTGAGTTGCTTGATTATAAAGGCTATTTGCTCCCTTTCATCGATATCCCCCAAAAAGACCCTCATTTCAGGGCGATCCAGCAAGTTGGCGCCACAGGTTTACTAAGGGGCATTCAAAAAACAAACGGCAATAGGGTAGAGATACATTTCGAACCGAATGATTTAGTTAGCACCGAAGAAATAAAACCAGTTTTAACAGAGATTTATACCCGTGCTTTCTTATGGTTCAATAAAGAGAAACCAGGCGATAAATTTACCCTGGGCAACCTCGTGTCACTTATCAGCGACTATACCCTAACCGACCCCAAAACATTGCAAATAGCCCTGCAAAAAGCCTGGAAAACCCAGTTCAAATTAACCGGCGATTTTGACCTGAACCGCCCGGTTACACGTTTGGAATTTGCGTTGCTGGTTAACAAATACCTTAACCCTTTTTCAAAAACGCTGGATTTGAGCGGGAGGGTGGTGAATTAAGGTTCTTAATTCTTTTTAACTAAGATTTGTAGGAAAACGGCATTCGCTATGCTATAAAGAATATCCGTGCAATCATGAATAAGCATTCTGGTTATTATACCCAGAAATCTTTGCCTAAAGCAGTTATAGAATCTTTTATCTCAAAGGAATAACCAGGATTAGCCAAAACAAGAAAGCAAGGATAAAAACAAGTATAAACGTGCTGGTATATACCCCCATGACTCGATATTTGTAATTTCTGTTCATAGCAGCATTCGTTTATTATCATAACGTTACTTTGGTAAATGGTAAAAGCTACTATCGTATATTGCACTTAACCCTGTGGGTTCCATTTTAGTCATTGGCCGATTGCATAATGATGTTTTGGTCCCATATCCTTTTAATTGTATAACGTGTTTAGCGAGTGCCGTTTAACGCTCATTTTAACTAAAAAACTATGTCATCGTAATCGAAATGACATGGTTTTTGATTTATTTTAAACTCAATCGCTAAACACGTTTATATAGTGTAGTTAGGAATAAGACAGGGTGGCCTTAATCCTTTTCAAAAACGGTGGATCTGAGCGGGAGATTAGTGAATTAGCTCCCCAATTTATTATAGAATTCAACCTCATTAATTATTTATGATACTCTATATTAGTGTCTTCTGTGCAACTCCCTGTAAAATCATGAAGGTCGTCGCTTAGCTGCTGATGTATGGTAACAGGATAGCCCTTACTGTTATAAGTATAAGTAAATGTTTGAACTGCTGATGGAGTAGTATCTCCATAAACAGGAAGAGTGTATTCAATTTTGACCGGGTTCGATTTCATCAATGAAATATAAAATGGATTAGGATCGTAAAAACTGGACAGTCTGTTTGTTTGATAAAAGAAAATATTCCCTTGCTGTGTAAAAGGGTTAGGATTCCCGTCAGAAGTAACTTTTGCGGTTAAATATAAAACGTATTTAATAGTTTCCGGGTTTCCTGAAACAGTACTAACTTCTGGGGTGGGCTGATTATTTATTTTTAATTTTTTATTCATAGCTATCATTCTGCCTGGTACAAAGGTATTTTTAATATCTACGCTATTAACCTGAGCCGAGGACGCCATCCCTGCAGGTAAGAGGGGTGAACCTTGAGGAAGGTATATGTCAAACTCCGACAGATTATCTATTGGGTCATATTGATACAGCACTCTCATACGAGGGGTATCAATAGCTTTCCCATAAATAAAACTGCTCAATTGTCCGCTGGCGTTATAACTGTAAAATTCAAATGAGGTTGGCAATGCAGCTGCGCTAAACGCGAGTCCTATTTTGTTGACCTGGTGGGCAGGGTTGAGATAAAATTGCCAATAGCCAAAATCTCTGCCTGGAAAAGAATTGTCGATCACTTTATCAGGTTGAGATCCGTTATAGGTAAAGTCGTAGTGCCCGTTATTAAGAAATAAGACCTGTGAAACATTCGTATTTGCGGCGTAAGAATAAACCGATTGAAAGGTTCCGTTATTGGGACCGAAATTTCCGACGCCGTTGGTCCATGTGTAAGTATAGGCATTATTTAGCAAGCCGGGGAAAAAATTCGGATCCGAACTCTGAATGGTCCCGGATACTTTAGATATAAAGGATTTTACATTTACGGTCTGAGGAGACAGCGAATTTTCTTTACAGCTTTGAAGCAATTGCGCTACGCAAATTGCGATGACAAGGACACTGATTTTTGTTTTCATTTTTTTAAGATTTAAGTGAATTATTTTTATTTTTTGATTGTATAAAATGTTGCAGATATATATGCTAAACGATTCTTTAACTACCTAAACAGATTAAAATAGACCGTCAGGATATTTTAGGCCTGGTTGTAAAGGGAATTGTGATGAACTGTAATATTCTGATATCTTAAGTCAACCTCTTCAAAAAATATCTCACAATATTTAATACTGTAAAAATATTTTCGTACAATGGCCTTTGCAATACTTAATTTGAGTATATTTAGTTGATTTTGAGAGCGTTTATATACTTTACCTAAGGTCTTATTATTCGGATGTTATGAAAAGAAAAAGTTTAGCCGCCGTTCGATTTTACCAGCCCATAAAAGATATTGCAGCATATTGGAATAAATTTAAAACCGCAACAAGTATTGAGGTGGACGGAGAGACTAAATGGATACAACAAGCGGTATTATTTGATGACCTGTCTGCGCGGAACAATGTTGCTGTATTTTTATTTAGCACGGTTACCCCTAACCGTTTTTTGTACATTACCGATAAATCAAAATTATTGGGTTATGATGCTGCCTTATATACGGCAGAAGATGGTATGGCGTTTTCCATGTCAAATGTACACCCGGACTGTTTGAATGCGGGTTATTTGATGAATGAGAAAGCCTTCAATTATGTTGTCGAAAATAAAGTAACACCTGCTGATAAATTAATTATAAGCATAGATTCACTTTATAAAATACGGGACGGTACTTACATACATTTTCTCCAACAAACCAACTTATTGGAGGTTAATAGTTTAGGACAGCCCATGCTTACCCTATGTTTTATATCTGATATTTCTCATATAAAAAAACCGAATGCATTTAATATGACTATTGTTTCTGATAAACAGATTGAAATATACCGTTATAATTTTGATGAAAAATGTTTGGAACCAATAAAGCCGTTTTCTGACCAGGAAAACAATGTATTGAAACTATTAGGGCAGGGTTTGACTACAAAGGAGATAGCAAGCAATTTATTCATTAGTCCGCACACCGTAGATACGCACCGCCGTAACCTGATTAACAAAACCGATTGTATTGATACAACGGCCGTTGTAACTTATGCAAGAAGACCGGACTGCTGTAAAATAATATTTGTTCCAGCGGGAAAGCCTTAAACTTGCCTGGAATTTGCGGTATTGGTCAATAGATACCTTAACCCTTTTTCAAAAACAGTGGATTTGAGCGGCAGGATCGTTAATTAAGAATACTGGTTATTTCTTTAACGCATAACAGCA
>JANYAB010000177.1 GCA_025355225.1 Bacteroidota bacterium | reverse complement strand
AAACAAAACAATATATATATAACCGGAATTTTTAGCGGAACAGTTGATTTTGACCCATCCGCGGGTGTACACAACTTGACATCAAGCGGCGGAAGTTTTGATACTTACGTGGCTAAGTATACTACAACAGGCACCCTGATCTGGGTGGTTGCTTTTGGTGGTACCGGTACCGACCAGGTGAATGATATGGCATTAGACGCTAATGGAAATCCAACGGTTATAGGCCAATACGATTCTCCGGTTATGGATGCGGACCCTGGTCCGGGTGTATCCAATTTAGTCAATAATGGGGCTAATGATGGCTTTATTGTTAAGTTTGATACTAACGGGAATTTTGTGTGGGCCAAATCCATTGGCGGAAATGCTATTGATTATGGCGACAGGGTTTCAACTGATAAGGCGGGGGATGTTATAGCTGTATTAAAATATCAATCAACTGTTGCAGTCGGAAACAAAAGTTTTACATCACAGGGCGCTTTTAACGGCTTAGTTGTTAAATACGATCCTTTGGGAAATCTGCTTTGGACGATCAATTTAAGTGATCCGGTTGACGCTGAAATGCGCGCAGTTACTGTTGATGGCAATAATGATATAATTGTGTCGGGCAATTTCAGCGGGAACGATAATTTTAATCCACTGGGTGCAGCTTACAATTTAAATGGAAACGGCTCATCACTGTTCATCGCTAAATATTCGCCATCTGGTAATTTAACATGGGCAACATCCATATTAGGTAGTGCCGTAAATACTAACATTTATTTATGCGTCAATTCAGTCAATGATATATTTCTGGATGGGCCATTTTCTTCCAAGTTAGGGTTCAATTCCAATACGGCATTCCTCAATCCGGTTGGAATTCAGGATGTGTTTTTGGCGAAGTACAACACCAACGGCGTATATCAATGGGCCCGGGATATTGGAGGCAGTAACGGTTCAATTTATAATTACGGAATAGTTTCCAGTGCGGATGACAACATTTATGTTTCCGGTTATTTTTCCGGAACTGTTGATTTTGACCCATCGCCCACATATATTGCTTCTGTAAGCTCCCACGGATCGACGGATTTATTTTTCGCTAAATATGATAGTAATGGGGATTATAAATGGGCCTTTAGCGCCGGTAACGGTAGCTGCGCTAATACATTAGGCAGAAACTTAGCAGTCGACGGTAATAACGATGTATTACTGACCGGTTCCTTCTGCTCAACCGTTAATTTTGATGCTTCAAAATGTACTTCTTATAACTTAACTGCCCAAAGTAATATACGCGATAGCTTCTTAGCAAAGTATGTGCAAAGCAAAGCAACAGCAAACTCGCAGATAACAGCATTTTCTGTGTTCCAGCAAGTTTCGCCTGCTGTTATTGATCAAACCAACCTTCAAATAACCATTACGGTACCAACGGGCACCGATGTTTCCGCTTTAAAGCCTGCTATCACAGTCAGTAGCGGGGCAACCATAGTTCCTGCATCTGGTACGGCTCAAAACTTTACATCGCCCGTAATCTATACGCTAAATACTGCCTGTAATACTTTAAATTATACCGTTAATGTTGTTTTTTTAAATACTGCTAAACCTGTCACAACTTGCTCCGGCGCTTCCAATCTCATAACCGGCGACGTTGAAAATCCGGTGCCTACCAGTTATACCTGGCAAGTGCTGCAAAATAATGTTTGGGTTAATGCACCGGGGGTAATTAATAGTAAAGATTATCAAACATCATCACTGATCAATAATACTAATGCAAATGTTATTTTTAGTCTGCGGCGTCAAATCCTGATAGCGGGCAACGTTAGTTCCGACTCTTTTTATACTATTACAGTACTGCCTGTAATAGCAATTTTAAATAACCTGATTACACCGCCTGCTGTTACATCTTTTTGTTCAAGTGGAATTCCGGGGACTATTGTGGGCAGTACCCCATCGGGCGGTAATGGAACCTATACTTACCAGTGGCAAAGCTCTGCAAACAATGTTACATTTACCGACGTCGCCGGGGCAACTGCCAAAGATATTAGCCCTGCGTTAGTAGTAAATGCAACCACTTACTTCCGCCGGACTGTAACCTCGGGAAACTGTGTTGCACCATTAGTGAGCAATGTAGTCACCATAACTGTAATACCTGCGATCACAAATAATACGGTAACAGCGCCGGCAGTTGTTGCCTTTTGTTCGGGTGGCGATCCCGCAATTATTGTAGGTAGCGTCCCATCGGGCGGTAATGGTACCTATACTTACCAATGGCAAAGCTCAGTTGACAATGTTACTTTTACGAATATAGCAGCTGCTGCTTCAAAAGATTTCAATCCCCCGTTTATCAATGTAACAACCTATTATCGCCGAACGATAATTTCAGGTGTTTGTACAACGCCGGTTGTGAGCAACGTTATCCCCATCAACATTACAACCATTCCGGCTACACCTGTTCCGGTTGCATCGGTTGTATTCGTTTGCACAGGCAATTCGGCAACGCTATCAGTAGCTTTGCCACTACAAGGCATAACTTACGACTGGTATGATTCAGCTACAAAAACTAATCATCTGTTTACGGGTATTACTTATGTCACAGGACCCCTAAATACTGGAAAAACCTATTACGTAGGGGCAACGAATGGTGCTTGTACAAGCCTTTCCCTGGCAGCTGTACAGGTAAACGTTAATGGGCTACCGGCAAAGCCATTAGTTGGCAACCCGATTTCAGTTTGTAGTGGATCGGTAGCTACATTGAGCATATCAAATCCGCAGGCGGGTTTAACCTACAACTGGTACACAGCGCCAACGGGCGGCAGCGCTGTATTTACAGGTATTAATTTCGTAACGCCGGCATTAGCTGCCAACGTTACTTATTATGCCGAAGCGGCAAATAGCAGTGGCTGCGTTTCTGCAACCCGCACAGCGGTAAATGTTACCGTAAACGCCTTGCCGCAAATAGTAACCCAGGGAATAGCTATTTGTCCTGGTACCAGTATAACATTAACGACAAGCAGTACCGACCAAAACGCAGCGATAAACTGGTATACGGCGGCAACTGGCGGTAATAAATTATCTACGGGAAATACCTTTACAACCCCCACCTTAAATGCCAATACGACCTATTATGCTGAAGCGGTAGATAAAATAAACGGTTGTGTTTCGGCATTACGAGGCCAGGCGCAAGTGCAGATGATACAACCATTGGCAACGCCGGTAGTGAGTGTAAATGCCTCTACTGTATCAAGCGTAACCTTTCAATGGGACGCGGTAAGCGGAGCAACAGGTTACCAGGTTAGTATTGATAATGGATTAACATTTATTGATCCGAGTTCGGGGAGCAGTGGCTTAACACATACAGTTTCGGGTTTGCAGTTGCTGCAAAGTGTGACTATCATAATTCGTGCAAGCGGAAGTTCTTCCTGCCAGTTAAGCAATAATTCGATTGCTGTAACCGGCACTGCGTTAAGTCCGTTAGGCGATCAGATTTTTGTGCCCAATGCATTTACCCCTAATGGCGATGGTAAAAATGATATAGTGAATGTGCATGCTCCTAATATAAAAAGCCTGAAATTTTATGTATATGATCAATGGGGCGAATTATTGTTCACTTCGGTTAGTCAGCAAAACGGATGGGACGGCACCTATAAAGGCACAGTGGAGCCGGTAGGGGTGTATGTATATTACCTGGAGGCTATAATGAATGACGGGCAAAAAGTGAATAAAAAAGGAACAATTACTCTTTTAAGGTGAAGAAATTAACGGTAATTATTACGGCACTGCTTATGTTAGGGGCAGCAAACACACTAAAAGCGCAGATCGATCCGCATTTTTCACAGTATTATGCTTATCCGTTATGGCTTAATCCGGCTTTAACCGGGGTAATTAACGGGGATACACGTATAAACGCCAATTTTAAGAACCAGTGGACAGGTATAAGCAATGGCTATCAAACGGGCGCGATATCGATGGATTTTCGCCCGACTGATAAAGTAGGATTAGGCTTTAATGTGATAAACCAGGCGGCTGGCACAGCAGGATATAACTATTTTGCAGCTTATGGGTCATTTGGTTATGGAATAAAGGTATCGGCAGATGGTAATAAAAAACTTCATTTTGGGGTACAGGCCGGCGTAATTAACCGCAGTTTTGACCCTTCCAAATTACAGTTTGACGATCAGTATAACCCGTTAACCGGCTTTGATCCCAACATGCCCAGTTTTGAAAACTTTGCCGCCACCAATGCCACCGTATTTGATGCCAGTGCGGGTATTTTTTACTACGATGGCAGCCCTCAGAATAGTGCAAATTTATTTTTCGGAGCAAGTGCAGCACACCTTACAAATACAAAAGATCCATTTGCTACCGGGGGAATAAATAGTACGCTGCCCATTCGTTATACAGTCCATGGTGGGATCAGATTCAAGGCATCAGATTTTTTTGATATTACCCCACATGCTATCTATGTCATCCAGCAAAAAAATCAGATCGTCGCAGCGGGCCTTTATACTGAGCTCAAATTCCAGGAAGATAATGGATTAATACTCGGCGGTATGTATCGCGTTAACGATGCGGCCGTAGCAGATGTGGGATATCACATCAATAGTTTGATCATAGGCGTTAGCTATGATTTTAATACGTCAGCGCTAAGTCCTGCAACAAATAGCCAGGGTGGTTTTGAGCTCTCGGTAAGTTATGTTTTCAGGAAGCGTTTGCAAACCCCTTCACCAATATGCCCACGGCTTTAAATAGATAAACATGAAAAACTTATTTTTATTAATTTCTTCTTTTTTCATATTTACAGGAGCCTTTGCCCAATACAATAATTTTAAGGCTTTGGGTGATAAGGCATTTAAAGATAAAAACTATTATGAAGCTGCGTATTACTATAAGAGTGCCGCTGATGGTATGAAGGCATTGCCGACCGACGTACCATTTTATTCCAGTGGAAAAACCACTAAGAGGCAAATCAAGGCAGAGCGTCCTTATATTTGCTACCAATTAGCAGAATCCTATCGCCTTTATCAAAATTATGCTGAAGCCGAAGAATGGTACCATAAAATACTCACCGAAAACTATGAACTCGCCTATCCATTAGCCAGGCTTTGGTATGGTGTATGTTTAAGAACAAATGACCATTTTGATGAATCGATAAAACAACTTAAACAATTTAATGCCACCTATAAAGGGGACAAAAAATTTATTGATATAGCCAATAAAGAAATTTCGACCAGCCTTTTTTCTAAAGAAAAGCATCTGTCCCCATTGTCAATCGAAGTAACAAAGATGCCGGAGCAATGGAACGCTGACGGCGGGGATTACGCCCTTGTTAAAACCGGCGGCAACTATTGGTTCACATCATCAAGGATGGCAAAAAACAACAAAAAGCATTTGGATCAAATTTATACGGCAACTGCTCAAAATTCAGGTAACCCGATTATCGTCAACCTAAAATACGATGGCAGTAAAAAGGATATGGAGTACAGTACCCCAACCCTAACTAACTCCGGCAAAAGAATGTATTTAACCGGCTGGTATAAAGAGGGTAGTAAAACTATTTTGGCTATATATTATGCAGAACTTGGGAATAAGACATGGTCGCCGCTTCAAAAGCTAAACAGCAATGTAAATACCGATGGGTTTAGTGCACTGCAACCTTTCGTAACGGCAGACGGAAAGCGTTTGTTTTTTGTTTCTGATAAACCCGGCGGACAAGGCGGGTATGATATCTGGGTAAGCAATTTAGACGACTCAGGAAACCCGGTAAACTCGGTTAATTTAGGAAAAACAATAAATACACCGTATGATGAAGAGGCCCCGTTTTATGACCAAATCCATAAAAGATTAGTTTATAGCTCGAAGGGTTTTATTGGATTGGGTGGATTTGACTTTTTCGAAAGTTATGAAGGTAAGAGCCAATGGTCAGCGCCAAATAACCTGGGTTACCCGATAAATTCATCAAAGGACGACTTATATTATTACCCCGATCCTGACAATAGCGTTAAGTTTTACATCAGTTCTGACCGTGAATCTGCCTGCTGCCTGAATTTGTTCCAGTTGCGTTATAAGTCGAATTTTATAACAGGGACAATAGTTGATTGTGATGCCAATAAAACATTGCCGGTTGTTAGAGTGAGTTTGATCGATTCAGTTTCAAAACAAACCATAAAAGTGGTTGAAACAGGCAAAAACGCCAATTATATTTTTGAAGTAATCCCCAAACATGCCTACAAGCTTGTATTTGAAAAAACCGGGTATTTTGCAAAAACCATTACTGCATCAGTTAAACCAGGCACCGATACGCTGTTAAATCCCGACATCTGTCTGCAGGCATATAAAGTGAATAAACCTATTGAGATCAAAAATATTCTATACGATTTTAATCAGGCAGTTTTGCGTCCTGAGTCTAAAGTGGCTTTGAATGCACTGGTAACTATAATGGCGGATAATCCGCGCTTAAAAATAGAAATAGGTTCGCATACCGATTCCATCGGAAACGATGCTTACAATTTAAAATTATCCCAGCAACGGGCGCAGTCCTGTGTTGATTATATTATTTCAAAAGGCATTGAAAAAGACAGGATAGTTGCCCGGGGATATGGTAAAAGCGTACCAATAGCCCCTAACTCACTTCCAAACGGCAAGGACAATCCGGCGGGCCGGCAAATAAACAGGCGTACAGAATTTACTGTGAAATAGTAATAAATCAAACTTTATCAAGTTTAAATAGTTGAAATATCTAAATTCGTCTGTTTAAAAATCCGGTAAAAAGGCTCATTAGTAATTAATCGTGAAGCGGTTAATTATTGATGATTTGTTATTAAAATCGAAACATCAAGCTATAATTTTATCTTCGCAAATGCAGCAATCTATAATCAGCGACAGCTTTAAAAACGCTTACAACGGATTTTACCAGGAAAAAGATGATGCCTGGCGTATGTTGAGCGCCAAATACAAAGCGCAGCATATTATTGATATTTGCAAAGGTCATACTTTTAATACTGTGCTTGAAGTTGGCGCCGGTGATGGCAGTATATTAAAGCTGCTGGCCGATCAAAATTTTGCTCCTGAATATCATGCAGTCGAGATATCCGAAAGCGGGGTTGAGCACATGAGGATGAGAAATATAGCAAACCTTAAATCGGTAGAGGTTTTTGATGGTTATCGACTGCCTTTTGATGATGATAGTTTTGATCTGATCATCCTCTCGCATGTACTTGAACATGTTGAGCACGAACGTTTGCTGCTTCGCGAATTGAAACGTGTGGCGCGGTATGTTGTCATTGAAGTCCCACGCGATTACAAAACCGGGGTCGACGCCCGTATCAAACATTTCCTGGCCTATGGTCACATCAATGTTTACACTCCGACTTCGCTAAGATATTTGCTGGGTACCGAAGGTTTTGAAATAGAAGCTGAGCTGACATCGTTTATAGAACCTGAGGTAACCAGGTTTAACACTTATGTGAACCAAAAGAGGCCGAAAAGCTTTATTACCGATTTTAAAATCAATGCCGAATACTTTGTGAAACGCGGATTAGCCAACATTTTAGGTAAGAAAACGAAAGAGCAACTGGCTAATGCATATACAGTGCTCTGTAAAAAAGCAGATCATCAACCCGAAATATTCTGATCAACCAATATGCAAAACCTTGCACCTGTAGCCTTATTTGTTTATAACCGGCCCGAACATACGCGCCGTACATTAAATTACTTACAGAAAAATCTGTTGGCAGAGGAGTCGCGGCTGTTTATCTTTTCTGATGGCCCTAAAACAGATGCCGACCAGGCTAAAGTGGAACAGGTAAGGCAACTGGCAAAGGAAGCCACAGGCTTTAAATCGGTTAAACTGATTACGAGAAAGGAAAACCTTGGCCTGGCCAATTCTATTATCAGCGGAGTAACCCAATTGGTTAATGAATATGGAAAGATCATTGTTTTTGAAGATGACTTGCTCTCATCGCCTTACACCCTCCAGTATTTCAATGAGGCGCTAAACCGATATGCAAATGAAGAAAAGGTAATGCACATAGGCGCGTATATGTATGATCTCGCTGACAAAAAATTACCACAAACCTTTTTTTATCGTGCGGCAAGCAGTTGGGGCTGGGCAACCTGGGCACGCGCATGGAAAGATTTCGAACTGGATATTGATAAATTGATCGCTCAGTTTGATAAACAGAAAGTACACCAGTTTTCTATTGAAGGCAACATGAATTTTTGGAAACAGGTGCAGCATTTTAAGGCCGGTAAGAATAACTCATGGGCCATCCGCTGGTACGCCACTATCTTTTTAAAGAATGGCCTTACATTAAACCCGTCGCGTTCACTTATTAATAATATAGGGCATGATGGCAGCGGCGTACATTCCAATATTGAGGACATCTATCATGTGCAGATCACCAGGAATCCTGTGAAGGAATTTCCACATGAGATAAAAGAGAATCAGCAAGCTTATCACGCCATAAAACACTTTCTCAAAAACCGTAAGGGAAATATTTTGAAAAGAGGATTACGTTTTATTAAACAACTCAAGGCGAAATATTTGGTTAAGTAACAATTTGCCATTCCTTATTTTTCAGCGATATTTTAATCCACATCCTCTTCTATCTCCAACATATTCCCAACCTGGTTAAAATTACTGCGCACAAAATGGCACCATTCACAGTCCTTTTTACCGCAGCCCGTATTGAAATCATGTAACATTATTTTCTGGTAAACCGTTTTTATTTGCTTAGTTACAATAGTTATATCTTCCGGTGCAATTGATATGTGTGCCTTATGGTATTCATCAGGATTTATCGGCTCTACAAAATCAAATACGGTATCAACTACTTTCCAGTCTTTGGTTCGGTCATGTTCTACCAGCAGTTTATAAAAAACAGCCTGCCGCCAGTAATCACCGCCATTGGGGTTTTTGTCATTTGGCCCTGCCAGCTTTTCCTTGGCATATTTCAGGTTACCTGTTTTATAATCTACAACAGTTGCCAGTTTGCCGTTAAATTCAACTTTGTCCAGATTACCCTTAATAGGAACGCCTTCCACCTCAATATTTTTCAAAGGCAATTCTACCAGGGCTATTTTATTCCATAGCGGTGTTTTCAATTCATAAAAAGGCGGCAATATCTTTTCGCCATAATCCAGCCTGCGCTTAAAATCATCTTTTGTAAACGAATCGCGGTTACGCCACATATAGGTACGGAAATCCTTCATGAACTCTTCCGTCGGCATAAACTCTTCATTATTATCTTTTAGCTTCCTGAAAGCCTTTCTTAAAGCCTCGTGCACCGCCGAGCCAAATGTAGCCGCCGGACTTTTACCAGAAGGCACCCTGATAAGGCATTGGAAATAAAACCGTAGCGGGCAGTCCAGGTAATTGCTTAAATGAGTAACCGAGAGTGTATAGTTTTGCAGCAGTTGATCAATAAAGTTTTTATCGATCAGTTCAACTTTTGGCTTATCGTCCTCACTCAATTGAGTAAGGTAAAAGGCAAGCATAGCATCTTCACTTACCTTAGGGCGCTGAACTTCCAAGTGGGTGCTGGCCAATATCTCCCCGATAAATTGTGATGACTCCTGGTCCTTCCCGTTTTTATCTTTATTGGCATAAGATATTACCAGAGATTGCTTGGCACGGGTTATGGCTACATAGAACAACCTACGGGATTCCTCCATTTGCGCAATGTCATCAGCCGCAGCCTGGGTCAGTGTATCGGGATAACTAAATCCATGATTGCGGCCTTTGCTATCCCAGGTTTTTTTGTCACAGCCGATCAGGAACACATGTTCAAATTCCAACCCTTTCGATCCATGTGCAGTTAAAAAGTTAACGCCATTGTCCGAAAATATCACCTGGTTCAAGGCAAGCCTGATATTGTTTTTTTTCATCAGGTCGATGGTTGTTATCAGATCGGCTAATTTAATATCGGGGTTTTTGTGGCTCTCACCTTTCAAAAAATCAAAAAAATTGGTGAGCACCTGCATATACCAACCCTTGTCAGGCTGTTCCATTACGTATTTCAGAATGCCCATTTTAGTGATTACCTGCTGGAAAAGTTGCTGCAGTGTAACGCTCACCGATGCCTTCATTAAGTCATCAATATGCGTGATGAGGTATTTCATCTCCTGCTTTTCCACTTTATCGAACAAGCTTGGTTGCACAGGTGACCTTAATTCGCTTATATACCGCCGCAGGGACGTTTTTGGCTCAACTCCGTTTGAACTCTTATAATTTTCGCTGGTTACCGCTATGCTTGCCTTGGCTATTTCAATAGGCGGAATACTAAAAAAATCATAGTGCATGATCTCAAACAGCAATTCATCACCACTGTAAGACGAGTCGAACTCCATAGCGAGATAGCGCAATATGTTGATGATCTTTTCGCCAAAAGGCAAGGTCAGAATATCAATTTTCCGCTTGATGTTGACGGCTATTTTTTGTGCATCCAGATATTTAACCAGTTCATCCACCTGGTTATGGTTACGGTAGATCACAGCAATCTCGCCGGGTGCGGTTCCATTACTTGTTAATTCCCTTATTTGCGTAGCGATATGCACCAATTCCTGATCGGGGTTTTCATACTCCCGGATAATGGGTTCAACCTCCAGTTCAATAAACCGGGGATGGGCCGCCTCCAGGTTTTTATCCAATTGGAGTTGCTGCGTCAGGCGCTCATTATTATTGCCAATCAGCGCTTTTGATATATTTAGAATGTGTTGGTTCGACCTGTAATTTTGCGTCAACACGACTATTTTCAACGCTTTGGAATAATCTGCAGCAAAATCAAGAATGTTCTTCATGTTCGCTCCCTGGAACCGGAAGATCGACTGATCGTCATCGCCTACCACAAACACATTAGGCGTATCCCAATAGTTCAGCAAAAATTTAAGCAATTCATTTTGCGAACCGCTGGTGTCCTGAAACTCATCCACCAAAATATATTGGTAACGCTCTTGGTACCGGCGCAGCATTTCCTCATTTTCGCGAAAAGCCTTTAGCACCCAGATGATCATGTCGTCATAATCATACCGGTCGCGGGTCTTCATTTTGGCATCAAAATTCTCATACTCGCTAACGGCAGCCAATAGTTTAGCCATAGCTTCATGAACCTTATCAATTTTAGCCTGGTTTGGGTCACCAATCTTTATGCCCCTGGTAGCATTGGCGCGCTTATAGAAAAATCCGTCGCGCAGGTGCAGATCGCCCAGGTAATCAGCAACTGCTGCGCCAATTGTTTCCTTGCTCCAGTTTTCTTTTTTTATGGTCGAGAAAAGCTCCCTTAACCGCGGAACATCATAATAAACCTCTCCCGTAAAGCGCTTCAGTAAATGATCATTCGGGAATTCATCCACCAGTTCCCGGAATAGGATCGCCGATTCAAGATCAGATAATGGCTCCAGGTTTAGCTTGCCAAAATATTCCAGGTTCTCCTGTATAATATCATTACAAAAAGCGTGGAAAGTATAAATATTCACCCGGTAAGCATCCGGCCCTATAAAGTCAAACAATCGCTTACGCATAGCGACCGCGCCCGCATCAGTGTAGGTGAGGCATAGGATCTCATGTGCACTGGCATCTGTTTCGGTCAGTATCTTACCGATAC
>JANYAB010000439.1 GCA_025355225.1 Bacteroidota bacterium | reverse complement strand
ATTGGCGTAAAGTATCGGCGTAAAGAAATAAGAATCTAACATAATCGATCGGTTCCATTATTCTTCAACCAGCAATGAACGAATGTTTTGTCATCATCATATCCGGTATAGAAATTTCCGCTGTGCCGTTAGCAATTCGTTGTTTTTCGTCAGTTAGTTTTGCCTATTATCTCAACCCTATATCGTATTGCCGCTTGAAGAATATCAATATTTATATCTTTTATAGTTTTGAACCTGATGCAATACCCTGTTACGCTCGCCTTGCCAATTTTTTTTCCATACGTTTGGGCTAAGTATGTTTTATCGCTAATACCAAGGATGTAGACAGAGATTCCGGTTTTGTTTGCGCTCAAACCAATTTGATAAAACTCCCTGGTTGTTCCATCAGCATATTTTATGCTGTAAGATCCATATCCTATATTAGGATTAGAAACAGTTTTACCCTTATCGTCTTTGCCATCTAAGAACCATAATTTACCTTTTGGCAACACTTGAAGTATGTGTTGGTGCAACTCTTGCATGTCGCTGCATTTTGGTTCAGGCTGGCTGGCAATATATTGCTTAATTTGTTCTTTTATGTTCATATAAATATAAAATTGCAGGCTGCTTATTTTGGCTTTTACTATTTGAAATACAGATCCATTAAGTTACTTTAAAAAACTGTTCATGTAGGCCAATAACGTTGTTGTTTGCATCATCAGGCTCACATGTCCTTGTGAAGGAACAATGGCCAATTGCGATTTTGGCATTGGTTGCAAGTCAGCAGAAACCCCACCTCCCAACAGTTGATACGTTTTCATCAACTCAACTTTATCCGTTCCATCATTGTCGCCCGATATGATCAGTACGGGCGCAGCAATTTTTGAAATATTGGAGTCACCAACGTTGAATGGCACTTTGGCGAAAGCAAACATCTGCTCTAAGAACTTTCTCCATTTTGTTTTATCAGGTGCCACTGCATCGTATGCGGCTTTTAATGGTGTATTATCAAAAAATTCAGGTTTAAAATCTTTAAACCCACTGTTTACTATGGGTAGCCAACCACTGGTTTTATAAGTGGAAGAAATGATCACCAATTTTCTCAACCGTTTAGGGCTTTGCACAGCAAACTGGTAAGCCACAGAGCCGCCCATACTAAATCCTGCTAGATCTGCACTGTCTATTTTCAGGTAATCCATCACTTTTTCTACATCACTTGCTAAAGTAGTAATCGATAATTCTCTATCTGAAAACGGCGTATGCCCATGTCCCTGCATTTCAATTGCAATTACTTTCCTGGTTTTTGACAGCTCAGGTATCAATTGTCCCCAGTTCATATCAATTGTATAAAATGCGCCATGCAGTAAAACTAAAGGCCTCCCCTTGCCATATACTTCGTAATAAACGTTGATGCCATTAACAGGTGCGTAACCACTTTTGGAAGGCTTGATCTGTTGCCCGCTTGATGAAGACGCTATAAACATAATTGCAATTAGTAGTATTAATCTAAAATGATTATGTATTTTGAGTGAATTTTTCATAACGCATTTTTAATTTTAGTCTATTGATAATACAAAGCCGCCAATCACTTGTCGCTTAGTTTTGGGCAAATTCTACCATCCATTCAATTCCAAATTTATCTCTAAACATTCCAAAATAGGAACCCCAGGGGCTGTTGGCAATTGGCATTTCAATTTGCCCTCCCACTGAAAGCCCGTTAAATAATTTATCGGCTTCTTCTTTACTTTCTGCACTAATTACAATTTTACTTCTGTTCTCATTTTCATTTGTTCGCCCCATAATTTCAGGAACATCATTTGCCATCAACATATCACATTTACCAATAGGCAAAGCAATATGCATAATTTTATTTTCTTCTTTTTCCGTTACCGGGAATTCAGGGCTTGCAAGGTCTTTGAAACGGATGATCTTTGCGAACTCGCCGCCAAAAACTGATTTGTAAAATGTGAACGCTTCTTCGGCATTTCCGTTGAAGTTAATGTGGGGATTGATCAGTGCCATAATTTTTATTTTTTTAGATTGTTAAATCGTTTACTTTCTTAATTTTTATTAAATGTCTTTGAAAACGAAAATCATTTTTGCGATAATGTTACCAATAATTTTTCCAGGCTTTTCAATGTCATCATAAATCCTTCTTTAAATCCCATTTCAATCATCTTCTCCATGCGTTCGAGGGATTCATTATAAATAGTAACGCTCACTTTTGTCTTTCTGTTTTCTTCGCTAAAATTCAGATCCCATTCAGAACCCGGCAATTCAGGATTTTCATTTTCGTCTGCAAAAGCATTCAAAAGCTTAAAATTGGTTTTCGGGCTGATAGAAGTGTATTTCTGAATAGACCAACGTTCCTGCCCTTCGGGGCTTACCATAGCATAAAATCTCCGTCCACCAACTTTGAAATCCATGTATTTAGTTTTGGATGACCAGGGTTTAGGAGCTAACCATTGGTCAAGAATTTCGGCTTTGGTAAATGCATCCCATACCAGCGACAGGTTGGCATCAAATTCTCTGGTTATGAAAACCGTTTTTATTGTTTTGTCAACGATAAAATCAAATTCTAAATTAGTGTTCATTTTTTTTGTTTTTTTATTGTTAATAGTACTTTGTCTAATTGAGTAAATCGG
>JANYAB010000422.1 GCA_025355225.1 Bacteroidota bacterium | reverse complement strand
GATGGCCGCAAGCCTGGCATCCGCTACAGCTGATACTTTATCTTCAGAATTAGGGATGGTTTACGGGCGGAGGTTTTACAATATAATCACCTTGAAAAGTGACAAAAAAGGCTTGGACGGGGTAATTAGTATTGAAGGTACCCTGATCGGTATTGCGGGCGCCTTCCTGATAGCTATAATTTACTCACTCGGATTTGCCTTGGGGAAATTTACGCTATTCATTCTTATTGCAGGTACAATAGGTAATTTTTCGGACTCTGTTTTAGGCGCCTTACTGGAACGAAAACATTATATAGGAAATGATATGGTCAATTTTCTCAATACCATTATTGCAGCTTTGACAGCATGGTTGTGTGTTGCGTTATTATAAAGTAGTTATTCAAGATTAGCCGATCACTTTACAACCACTTGTGCTGTATTTCTGCTGATTTGCTCCAATAATACTATTTTGTCATCGGTTAGTTCCTTCAACGCGCTGACTTTATAATGCCTAACAGTAATAAGAGTTAGATTATCATTATACCTCACTTTAAAATTGGAGGAGAGCCCCGATAATAACTTTTCAAACCGTTCCGGGTACAAGTCGAAGCATACTGTAAAACTCAGCGCAGAGGTTTGCATCACATTCACTTTGACTTGGTTTTGAGAAAACAACTTGAAAATATCACTTAAATGGTCTTCTGAAATAAACGAATAATCCCTGGCCGATAAGGAAAGTAGAACCTGGTTTTGCTTAAGGATGATCACCGGTTTTTTAAAATTAGCCACAGCAGTTTCCTTAATAATGGTGCCTTCAGCATCTGGATCGGTAAAGGATTTTACCAGCAATGGTATTTTAGCGTTTTGTAAAGGCTTGATCGTTTTAGGGTGTATCACACTCGCGCCATAGTAGGTCATTTCAATGGCTTCAGCGTAGGATAGCTCGTCAAATTTGATAGTATCATCAAAAAACTTAGGGTCGGCGTTTAATATCCCCGGAACATCTTTCCAGGTGGTCACCGATTCAGCATCAAGACAAGCCGCAAAAATTGAAGCTGTGTAATCAGAGCCCTCGCGACCAAGCGTTGTGGTGAAATTTTCGGAGGTGCCGCCTAAAAACCCCTGCGTAACCACCATGCCTTTGTCAAGCAAAGCCGGAATATCCTGTTGTATATTTGCGCGGGTTTTATTCCAGTCTACGTTTCCCTCGCGGTAATTATTGTCTGTATGAATGTATCCGCGAACATCCAGCCATTGAGTTTTTATCCCAGTTTGATTTAAATAAGCCGCAACAATGCGTGTTGAAACAAGTTCGCCGATCGACACGATCTGATCATAAACAAAATCGTAGTCATCATGCGGTTCCTCTTCTATCATCCAGTCAATCTCGACAAACGTATTTGCTATTTGGTTGAAAATAGGATGCGAAGGTTCAAAAAGTTCCGTCAGAATATGGTGATGGTATTCTTTGACTTCAGCGTAAATGGCATTTAGATTTTCAGACCCGTCAACATAGGCTTTCGTTAATTTCTCCAGCGCGTTAGTGGTTTTCCCCATCGCCGAAACGACGATAAGTAGCTTTTGGTGCGAATATTTTTTGACAATTTGAGCCAGGTTTACAATACCGGCTGCATCTTTTACTGACGCACCTCCAAATTTAAAAACAAGCATTATTTGATGTATATATCAGTTTCATATTTCAGCCCTTAAAACCTGTTCTTTTGATAAGGAAGCATTCAACCACCCGGATTCAACGTTTGCCTCATATTTTTTATAGAAGTTAATCGCCGGGTCGTTCCAGTCTAATACCTGCCAGGTCATTCCGTTGAGGCCCAATTCACGAGCCTCTTCGATAAGGCGGTCAAAGAGCATTCTACCAATACCCTTTCCACGCCAGTTTTCGGTGACGATCAGATCTTCGAGGTACATTCTGCACCCCTTCCAGGTGGAGTATCGCATATAATACAAGCCGAAACCGACTATCAAATCATCAGCTTCCACAACAAAAGCCTTCCAAACAGGCTTGCTTCCAAAGCCTGCATCTTCAAATTCTTGCAGGGTTACTGTAACTTCTTCCGGCGCTCTTTCAAAAAGGGCCAGCTCATGAACAAGGTCTAACAAACGCGTGCAATCCTCTTTTTTAGCAATTCTTATAATCATAGTATTTTAGTCTCCCAACCCCTGAAGGGAGCAATTTTTGTATTCCCCCTTTAGGGGGTTAGGGGGCTTAGTTATTTGTCCAGTGTTTAATAACCCGCTGGCCAAAAATGGTACTTCCCAGGCGAACCATATTACTGCCTTGTTCAATGGCGATTTTATAGTCTGATGACATACCCATCGATAATATATCGAAGGCTGGGTCTTGTCTGAAATAGCTTTGTTTTATGCCTTCAAAAAAGGTTCTTAATTCATAAAACTCGTCTTTTATCTGTTTTTCGTTATCGGTATTGGTAGCTATTCCCATTAAACCCCTTATCCTAACATGGCTTAACCCTGTATATTCTTCAGATCTTAGTAATTCTATAGCTTCGTCAAAACCCAAACCGTACTTGGTCTCTTCATCGGCAATATATATTTGCAAAAGACAATCGATGGTGCGGTGGCTTTTTTGCGCATGTTTATCAATTTCCATTAAGAGT
>JANYAB010000382.1 GCA_025355225.1 Bacteroidota bacterium | reverse complement strand
GTGGTGGAGGAGGTGGGGGCGGCGGAACTGTTGGACGACTGAGGAAGAAATAGAAATTACCCAAATTGATAAGACTTTTATCAAGATATTCAGTACCGCTAAAACTACCAAGATCCGTAGCCAGACTCGCAGCGAGTGCCTGGTAGGTGCTTACGGCTTCGCTATAGGCATTGCCGTTGTAATTCCTGATAACGGAATATAACCTGTCTGCTGCATTATAGCTGACGCTGAAAGTAGTGTTCTGTTTGGTAGTTAATCCGTTTATTGTAAAATACCCATTATTAATGCCATTACAGTAATAATAGTAATTGTACAGCCTTCCTCCATACTTAATATACCTTGTCACACGTATGCCCCTAATTCCGGGCAACGCCACAGCTACCCTGGTTATGCTGGTAATACCAGCGGTTGTTAAACCGGTTGCCACAAAATCACGATCGCTTTGCGTGGAAAAAAATAAGGTGTCGAAGGCTGAAATTTTCAATGGGTACACTGCGGAATAACTTTTATAACCGTTCCAGGCAATGGTCGGTACCGTCTTTAAACCCAAAGCCATCGTTTGCGTTACCGGTATATTACTTCTGACTATCCTTACCATTGGCAAAAACGGGTGAACAGGGAATTTGGGTTTTTGATTTAAAACCGGGGAGCCAATAATCTTAATTTGAGCGATGGCCGGGTTGACAAAAAATAAAAAGCAGCAAAATAAAATGACGCCTTCGAGAAACAGGACTGATTTTTTCATAATGACCAGGTTTTATTTTTATACTATAACTCTTTTCTATAATATTAAAATAGGTAATTGATACCCGGCTGTTAGGGAGCCACATCATAAAAACATTGATGTCAGATAGTTAAAGGTAAATAATACTTACAACTATTTATTAAAAATTTAAATGATATTGTGGATAAATTATTTTTTCACCAGCAGGCGCTGACTTGTTGGTTCAACTGATACTACCGGCCATAAATTGTTGCACGTCAACAGCAGTACCGGTAAAAGGTCCCGGCGATGCGGTTTTTAACCCGGCCATGGCGGCGGCAAATCGTCCGGCCTCCTCCAATCCAACTCCTTTTACCCTTTGGTAAAGATATCCGGCCATATAGGTGTCGCCGCAGCCGGTGGCATCCTCTATTACATCGGGCTGATAGGCGGGAATATCGTAAAAAATGCCGTCACTGTAAATAGTCGAGCCTATGCTGCCATTCGTGATCACAACTTCTTTCACCCCCCATTCAGCCAAAATCCTTGCTCCTTTGGTCACTTCTCTGTGCCCGGTCAGCACTTCCATTTCGGCTTCATCTGCCTTTAAAATGTTTACATAAGGCAGTGCTTCCCTTTTGCCGAGCCAGTCCACAGCATGCACCTTTTTGTTTTCAACCCTGCGCAAATAGCCCTGGGCATCAAGGGAGACACGGCCTTTTGAAGCCAAAGTTTTGATCAGTTCAAAAGGAATATCGTTTGCCAGCAAGGGGCCGAGATGATAGATATTTGCATCAACCGGGAGCAATTGCTCAACACTGAAAGGATCGGCCTGCTGCAACACGTTTTGGGTGCGCACATCCTGGTTCTCCGCATAGATATTCTCAAAATATACGGTGTGTTCGCTTAAAAACGCTTTTACCTCTATGCCCTTATCACGAAGGTCGGTCACATAATGCATATCATCGACGGCAAGCGCAGTAACCAAAACATAGCTGACGTCGAGGTTGCGCAGAGCATGCGAAAAGTAAAAAGCAGTACCACCCGCCATATGCCGGACGCTTTTGGTGGTTACAACTTTATCAGAGGTGATGTGCCCTATGCAGCAGATGTCATACATTATCAAGCTATAATTGAGCAAGATAATAATTTGCAGGATATTTTCTGTTTGCCGGATGTCAACCGTCCAAATTCGAAGGGGATCTAACTTGGTTTCTTTTGAGTATCCTTTATTTTCACTGCCACATCAACCATAGGAGCAATCCAGATTTCCTTTTCATGCGCCTTAAGATAGTGCAGCAATTGGCTATGGTCCTTTAACCCAACGTTTAAATTATGACCACCGCCTACACCATGAAACAAAAATACCAGCAGGGTATGAGTTTGCATGGCTTTTTTTACCAGATTGATCATATATTCGGCCGACTGCCCATTGATCGCATAGCAATCAATGTTGTCCAGATCTACCTGCGCCGCTGTTTGCAGGCCTCCGTTTACGCCCCTGGCACCAGCAAAGTCATTTTTCAGCTTGTCATAAAAATATACATCGCCTATCTTTCTGTCGCCGCAGGGGTAGGCGAAAGTCCTTACATCTTTGCCGTCGATGGCCTTCAACAGCGTATTAGTTGCCTTGATCTCTTTTACAGCCCTTTCAACAGTGTATTTGCTGAGGTCGACATCGGGTGTTACAAAACTCCGGCCGGCCATGCTGCCGTCGCAGGGATGAAACATGGAATGATTACCCAGTTCGTGCCCGTGTTTGGCTGCAAGCCGCCACTCATTGAGCCGTTTAGTTATTACCGGGGAGGAGCCGATGAGATAGAATGTGCCTTTTAGTTTTAATGAATCAAGCGCAGGGATAACATTGTCAAGGTCCACGTCGATCGCATCATCATAGGTTAATACTACGGCGCATTGTTTGTTGTTCCAAACTTTAGTGTTTTGGGCGGAGCCGGTTAAGTGACTTAAGAGCAGGACGAATATGATAATTAGTTTGATGTTTTTCATTTTTAGGTTTAAGTAAAAGGATCAATATCCCCCTTTAATTTTCGTGTTTGCAAACTCACCGGATACCGCCTCACCACCGAATCTTTTTTTGGCTTCGTCAAGCATTGCCGCCGTTGCCGTCGCACCAACCCTGGTCACGCCTAAGGCTTTGACTTTTAACAGGTCATCCAGCGTTCGCACACCACCTGCAGCTTTTATCTGAACCCCGGGGGCGGAATGTTTACGCATCAGGATCAAATCCTTTTCCGTTGCTCCCTCATATGAATATTTGCCGTCAGCGCCCTTTATAAAACCATATCCCGTGGAAGTTTTTACAAACTCCACGCCCAGCTTGCTGCATATTTCGCAGAGCTTTATTTTAAACTTATCTTCTGGCAAAAAGTCGTTCTCAAAAATAACTTTTAAGGCAGCATGATGTGCTTTTGTAACAGCCACAATAGCAGCAATTTCCTGTTCGACATACTGCCAGTCTTCTCCCAAAACTTTCCCGATGTTCACTACCATATCAATTTCGTGCGCACCATCCTTGCAAGCCTGTTCCGTTTCGAACACTTTTACATTTGTCGTGCTGTTTCCGTGCGGAAAACCAATCACCGTGCAAACCATTACATCCGAACCCTTTAGCCATTGCAATGCTTCTTTAATGGCATAGGGCTTAATGCAAACGGTGGCGACATTATAACTTTTTGCCAGCAGGCAGCCTTGCAACAGATCCTCGTCCGTCATGGTGGGATGCAACAAGGAATGATCTATCATTTTTGCTAATTGGGTAACCTTATCCATGCTGTTTTTTTACTTTAAATATCATCACTAATTATTTTTTTGCCGATCTTAAACGTCGCCATAAATATTGTGCTCCAAAAATTCATTCCTGAATTTTCCATGCGGATCATAGGCAGCTACCATTTTTTTAAATTCTCCCAGTTTCTCATACCGGGACTGTAATACTTTTGGCGACAGGGTAAAAACCTTACCCCAGTGCGGCCGGGCGTTGTATGGGGAAAGCTCTTTTTCGATGAGCGGCAGTAATTTTAACACAGCTTCCGTTTCCGGTTTCCAGGTAAAATGAATGGTAACCGAATTTTGGTTATGGCAGGGGCTCATCCATAAGTTGTCCGCTGCAATAGTTCGTATCTCTGTAATAAACAGATGCGGGCCAATTAGCTTGCCTAAACGTGATACGGCGGTTATTGCTTCGACCGCGTGATGAAACGGAACAAAATACTCTGTCTGTAATTCCTTGCCGCTGCTTGGGGTAAATCCCATCTTAAAGTGGGGCAGGCGCTTATACCACGGACCGGGTACACCCATTTGATACGTGCAGCTTTCGGCCGGATGCTCAAATATGGGGTGAAGGTTTTTGGTAGCAGCCTTGGCGCCATAAAATTCGGGTTGGTTTTGCTCTTTATCCGTACCAATTTTGCTTTTTATCCAAACCTCGTTGATGCTATCACTTTGCCAGTCGGTAAAAAGACTGACACTGTAACCAGCGGAAACGATTTTTTCAAAATGCTGTTTCAACTGGTCCATGGGCATTTTCAGAAAAACACGCTGGGCAACCATATAGGTAGGCTCAATCTGGAGCGTAACCTTGGTAATGATGCCTATTGCACCAAGACCAACCACAGCTGCGTTCAATTTTTCTGCGTCTTCGGTCTTTGAAAGATGGACAACGCTTCCATCAGCAATCACAATTTCCAAAGCGGTAACTGCGCTGGCCAGGTTGCCGTTTTTGACCCCTGAACCGTGGGTAGCAGTAGTGCAGGAACCCGCTACAGAAATATGCGGCAGGGAAGCCAAATTATGCAACGCAAAACCATGCTGATGCAGGTAGGGGGCAAGTTCACCGTACTTAATACCGCCTTCAACAGTAACCGTATGCGCCTTTGTATCAAGGGCCACCACTTTGTTCATTTCTTTGGTCGAAACCAGGTCGTCCTTACTATCGGCAATGGTATTGAAACAATGCCTGGTGCCTAAAGCTTTCAGTTTGTTGTGTTTTTTTACCAGCTGCTGTACCTCTTCAACCGACTTTGGATACTGTACATTATCTGTACTATAGGTAAGGTTTCCGGCCCAGTTTTTTAATCGTGGTTGTTGCGCCCAGGTGCTGAGCGGCGATAATAAAGGAGTAGCCATTAAGGTGGTGCTTAACTGTATGAATGTTTTTCTTTTCATGGTTAATTGGTTAGCACAAGGTAGAAGTAAAATTTGAAAAATAGGAAAATTAGTAGTTTTTGGAATTAATCCCGATAGTTATTGAGGCGCCTGGCCGCGTAATAATCTGTGCAGATCGCTTAAATACTTAATTCGAAGCATTTAAGAGGAACACCATTTTTGAGTGTGCGTCCTTTTTTATG
>JANYAB010000379.1 GCA_025355225.1 Bacteroidota bacterium | reverse complement strand
ATACGGAGCCGGAACGTTCCGGCTGGTTCACCTGTTCCTGCTGCCCAACTAACGTGGTAAGGCTGATACCCTCTATTCCGGGCTATATCTATGCCGAAAAAGGCAATGCGGTTTATGTAAATCTTTTTATCAGCGGAACGGGGAATTTAAGGGTCGATAACAAAGAGGTGCGGATCACACAGAAAAATAATTATCCCTGGGACGGCGGTTTATTGTTCACGATAGACCCTGCAAAAGCGATGGATATGGAACTGAAGATCCGTATACCCGGCTGGGCGCAAAACGAAGCCATACCATCGGACCTCTATAATTATGAAAAGAAATCGGCACAGCAGGTAGAGATAAAGGTAAACGGGATGCCGGTAAATTACGAAATACATCAGGGCTACGCGGTGATTAGCAGGAAGTGGAAAAAGAACGATAAGGTAGAAGTAAATATTCCTATGGATGTGCTGAGAGTGGTAGCTAATGACAAAGTAAAAGATGATAATGGCAAGGTTGCGTTGCAAAGGGGCCCTATAATGTATTGCGCAGAATGGAAAGACAATAACGGGCAGGCAAGCAACATCCTGGTTCCAAAAGATGTTGTTTTTAAACCCGAATTTGAAGCCGGGCTTTTAAATGGGGTTACGGTATTGAAAGCCGAAGTAAAAAGCATAAGTATAGATGCGGCAGGGGAAAATGTGAGTACGCAAAACACCACTTTGACGGCAATACCTTATTATGCATGGGCAAATCGGGGCAAAGGCGAAATGACGGTGTGGTTCCCTGAGCAAGTGAAATATGTTGACCTTTTAACCCAATAAACCTTGAAAACAACAACCAGAAATAACACAGGTGTCATGCTGAACGCGTCGAAGCGTAGCGGGTCGGGCCTTACCGCACATACCCTTCGACAAGCTCAGGGTGACGGCGCTCTTTTGCGGATAACAAGAATTTGGATACTGATCGTCCTCCTGGCTGCGCCCTTTTTAGGGGCGTCGGCCCAGGATATTTCCTTAGCTAAAGGATGGAAATTTAAAATAGGCGACTCAACCACCTGGTCGGCTGTAAAATATAACGATCAAGACTGGAAAGCGGCCGATGTCAGCATTCCATGGGAAGAACAGGGCTATCCAAATACAGATGGCTTTGGCTGGTACCGCCTGCACACCACTATTCCATCCTCCCTAAAAGAAAAAGCATATCTGAAAGACAGCCTGCATTTCGACCTCGGCTATTTGGATGATGGCGGCGAGGTGTTCCTGAACGGTAAGCTGGTCTATAAAAATTATAAAAACGGCGGCGATATTAAATCGGGTCTTTATGGGCCAGGTTCCTTTTCCCTTTCGGTGCATAATCCTGCCATCTTATGGGATAAGGAGAATGTGATAGCCGTACGCCTGTTTGATACCGGCGGTGCAGGGGGTATTTATGGCGATAAATTCAGGCTGCACATGGTTGATTTAATGGACAATGTGGCCTTCAATACCGATGGTGATTTTATTTACAGTGGTCCTAATAGTTTGAGCAAATCAGTTAAAATAAAAGCAAGTGGCGGCACTTACGATTTTACCGGTAAATTGAATTTCAAGGTTATCGACCCTGAAACCAATACCGTTATTTATGAAAAAACAAATAATGCCAATTTTTCGGCACATAGCCCCTTCACTTATACATTTACCATAGGGTCGCTTCAAAAAAGATCATACGATCTGACTTACACTTTCACAGACAACCGGTCGGGTAAGCAGATCACCAAAACTGAGGGTACGCCCTATATTTTGACGCCTTACGTAAAGGCAGAACCACGGATTAATGGGCCGGATGTTTTTGGGGAACGCCCGGGTAATCCGTTTTTGTACAAGATACCAGCCACGGGACAAACGCCGCTTGTTTACAAGGCCGACGGATTGCCTGCAGGTTTAAAACTGGATGCCGCAACCGGTATTATCACCGGTATGGTGATTAATAAAGGCGACTACCTGGTAACCTTCACCGTTAGCAATACATTGGGCAGCAACCATAAAAAATTCAGCATAAAAATTGGAGATGTGATCGGTTTAACGCCGGCCTTAGGCTGGAACAGCTGGAACGCCTGGGGCTTAACTGTAAATGATAAAAAGGTGCGGATCTCTGCCAATGCCATGTCCGACAAACTGAGTGCGCATGGATGGAACTATATCAATATCGACGATGGATGGGAAGCGGCAAACCGCAACGCGAACGGAGAGATTGTTCCGAATGAAAAGTTCCCGGACATGAAAGGTTTGACAGACTATGTGCACAGTTTGGGTTTAAGAATGGGGATTTATTCATCACCTGGTCCAAAAACCTGTGGCGGCTACCTCGGAAGCTGGCAGCATGAGGATCAGGACGCTAAAACTTATGCCGATTGGGGGATAGATTATCTAAAATATGATTGGTGTTCCTATTCGCAGGTAACGTCACAAAATCCAACATTAGACGACTTTAAAAAGCCCTACCAGGTGATGCGCGCCTCATTAGATAAGGTTCACCGGGATATCCTGTTCAGCTTTTGCCAGTATGGTATGGGTGATGTATGGAACTGGGGAACAGCAGTCGGCGGCAATAGCTGGCGCACGACAGGTGATATTGAAGACACCTGGAAAAGCCTTTCTTCGATAGGATTCAGCCAGGATAAAACAGCACTGGGTGCACAACCCGGACACTTTAACGATCCAGATATGTTGGTGGTTGGTAAAGTAGGCTGGGGCGATAGCCAGCACAATACGAGGTTAACTCCCGATGAGCAATATACCCACATCAGCTTATGGAGTTTACTGTCGGCGCCTTTATTGATTGGCTGCGACATGGGGCATCTGGATGCTTTTACGCTTAACCTGCTGACCAATGATGAAGTGTTGGCGATAGATCAGGATGCTTTGGGTAGAGAAGCAAGGCAGATCATCGAAAAGGACGGTTACCAGGTTTGGACAAAAGAGTTGGAAGATGGCGGCAAGGCCGTAGGTATATTCAATACATCCGAACAATATCAAACCATAAAAATAAATAAGACCGAAGCAGGTTTGGGTGAATATACCAGGGTGCGCGATGTATGGCAGCAAAAGTATTTGATCGCCAGCGGACCGGAGTTGATAGCAAAAGTGCCTCCGCATGGGGTGATATTGGTGAAGCTATCGAAGTAAGCCCCACCCAACCCTCCCCGGAAGGGAGGGCTTAAAAAAAGAGTAATTAACTTATTATTTAAATAAAACAAAAAAGTCTCCCCTACCGGGGGAGATTTAGAGGGGGCTGGCTAATATGAAATTTACATGGAAAGGGGTTTTCCCCGCAGTAACAACCAAGTTTACGGACAACGATGAACTTGATTT
Source organism: Bacteroidota bacterium (assembly GCA_025355225.1). GTDB lineage: Bacteria > Bacteroidota > Bacteroidia > Sphingobacteriales > Sphingobacteriaceae > Mucilaginibacter. The sequence continues at coordinate 5,136 of JANYAB010000379.1, read as the reverse complement.
TGACGCTTTTGACAAGAATATTAACGCACAATTGGATGCTGGTGTGGATGGTTTTATATTAGGAGGATCATTGGGCGAAGCCAGTGTTTTGAGCGACGACGAAAAGTTTGCCTTGTTGGCGCATACCGTTGAGTTTGTAGATGGAAAAGTCCCGGTATTGCTGAACATAGCGGAGCAAACCACTAAAACTGCCGTGGCCTGCGCCAAAAAGGCTTTGGAATATGGAGCAAGTGGCCTGATGCTGCTGCCACCGATGCGTTATAAATCAGATGACCAGGAGACGGTTGCCTTTTTAACCGAAGTTGCTAAGAGTACACCACTGCCGATCATGATCTATAACAACCCGGTAGATTATAAGATCGAGGTAACACTGGATATGTTTGCACAATTGGCAGCATACGACAATATACAAGCGGTAAAGGAATCCACCAGGGATATATCAAACGTTACCCGTATGATCAACCGCTTTGGCGATCGGTTCAAAATAATGACCGGAGTTGATCCGCTCGCTATGGAAAGCCTGGTAATGGGTGCCGACGGATGGGTGGCAGGTTTGGTGGACGCTTTCCCTAAGGAAACAGTAGCCATCTATCGCCTGGTGAAAGCTAAAAGAATAGATGAGGCACTGGCCATCTACCGCTGGTTCTTGCCTGTTCTGGAGCTGGATATTCATCCCAAACTAGTCCAGTATATTAAGCTGGCTGAAGTAGCAACAGGTATTGGTACGGAGAATGTCCGTGCACCACGATTAACGATACAAGGTGCCGAAAGAGAAAAAGTGTTAAAGATAATCAACGACGCGCTTGCCGTGCGCCCGGTATTGCCTGAAGGCAGCTGGGGCCGGGAAACTTCTTTAACAGAGAACACCCTTGTAATCAATTAAACTTCAATAATTATTTATAACCAGGAGTTTCAAACCCATCGTTATGAATAATGTTTAAGTATAAATCTAACACTATGAATACGAACAACCTAATAGGTTATAATTATACTAAGGGCGGCAAAGCCTTTAAAGCGATAGACCCATCTTCTGGGGCAGAGTTAGCTGGCGATTTTTATACTGTCGGATTAAATGATGTAGACGCCGCATTGGACCTCGCCGAAAAAGCTTTCGAAACTTACCGCTATACCGATAAAAAAACAAAAGCTGCATTTTTACGCAGCGTAGCCGAAGAAATTAATGCTTTGGGCGATGAGTTGATCGAGCGTGCCATGAGCGAAAGCGGCTTGCCCCAGGCCCGTTTACAAGGAGAACGCGGGCGAACAACAGGACAGTTAAACCTGTTTGCCGATCTGGTTGAAGAAGGCTCATGGGTGGAAGCGGTGATCAATTCCGCTTTACCTGACAGAACGCCTGCACCGCGACCTGATATTCGCAAAATGTTTATCCCGATAGGACCAGTCGTAGTATTTGGGGCAAGTAATTTTCCGCTGGCATTCTCGGTGGCCGGTGGCGATACCGTGTCTGCACTGGCGGCGGGTTGCCCGGTGGTGGTAAAGGCACATCCGGCACATCCCGGCACAAGTGCCCTTGTCGCGGAGGCAATAAAAAAAGCGGCCGAAAAGCATCAGCTGCCAGAGGGGGTGTTTTCTATTTTATATGATGACAGTTATACGATGGGTGAGGCGTTGGTGAAGCATCCAAAAACAAAAATCGTAACGTTTACAGGCTCATTTAAGGGGGGCATGGCACTGCTTAAAATGGCGCAGCAACGCGAGGTACCCATCCCGGTATTTGCCGAAATGGGCAGCATCAACCCGGTGATATTATTACCCGATGCGCTGGAAAACCGGTACGCCCAAATTGCCGAACAATATGCAGCGTCAATAGCATTGGGTGCTGGTCAATTTTGCACTAATCCGGGTCTGCTGTTAGCACTTAAATCCGAAGGGCTCAATAAATTTAAAAATGCTCTAAGCGATGCTGTAGCTAAAATAAATTCATCAACCATGCTCACGCCGGGTATTTGTAAAAATTATTCTAAGCTGTCAGAAGAAATGCTTCAGGAGCCAGGGGTATCTGTTGTTGGCAGGTCGGGTGGTTTGAATACTGACAAATCCAACCAGGCGCTACCCATCATAGCCGAAGTAAGTGCGTCGTCATTTCTCGTCAACCCAAAATTGAAGGAGGAAGTTTTTGGCCCTTACTCATTGTTAGTGGTCGCCGATTACGAAGTTCAGTTACAACATGTTATAAATGCCTTGCAGGGACAACTCACAGCCAGTATAGTTGCTGACGAAACAGACCTGGTAAAGCATAAGTCGCTTATTCAAAGCCTAACTAATATTGCTGGCCGTGTTATTTTAAACAATGTACCCACAGGTGTCGAAGTCGTTCACTCCATGCAGCATGGGGGACCATTCCCAGCCACCTCCGACAGCCGTTTTACTTCGGTGGGTACCGGTGCGATAAAACGCTTTGTGAGACCGGTAAGCTGGCAAAACTGGCCTGATGAATTACTTCCGGATGAATTAAAGACCGGCAACCCGCTAGAAATTTGGCGTTTTGTTGATAATAAATGGGGCAAAGATTAATGGCGACTAAAACCTTTTTTTGCATTGACGCGCATACCTGTGGCAACCCTGTAAGATTGGTAGCTGGTGGTGGCCCTAATTTAACAGGGGCTAACATGAGCGAAAAGCGCCAACATTTCTTAAAAGAATTAGACTGGATCCGCAAGGGGCTGATGTTCGAGCCGCGGGGCCATGATATGATGTCGGGCAGTATTTTATATCCACCACATGATCCTGCAAACGATGTGGCGGTATTGTTCATCGAGACAAGCGGATGCCTGCCGATGTGTGGGCATGGAACAATTGGCACCATCACAATTGCTATTGAGGAGGGACTGATCATCCCAAAAACACCCGGGATTGTGCGTATGGAAGCGCCTGCCGGCTTGGTGTTGATTGAATATAAGCAGGAGGGGAGCAAGGTGAAATCAGTAAAGCTGACTAACGTGGCATCGTATCTTGCTGCCGAAAACCTGGAGGTGGAATGCCCCGATTTAGGAATGCTGACTTTTGATGTAAGCTATGGGGGCAACTTTTATGCTATTGTCGATCCGCAGCCAAACTTTAAAGGATTAGAAAACTACAGCGCTGATCAACTGATCTCGTGGAGCAGGGTGATGCGGCAACGGATCAACCAAAAATATACTTTTGTGCACCCTGAAAACCCTACTATAAATACCTGCACGCATATACTTTGGACCGGTGCAACTTTATCACCGGAAGCAACTGCGCGAAATGCTGTTTTTTATGGTGATAAAGCGATCGATCGTTCGCCTTGTGGCACGGGTACATCTGCGCGCATGGCGCAATGGCATTCAAAAGGGAAATTAAAAAAGGGTGATGTTTTTATTCATGAAAGTATCATAGGCAGCCAGTTTATCGGCAGGGTGGAGGACGAAGTAAAAATTGGCGGTAAGGATGCTATTATCCCGAGCATAGAAGGCTGGGCGCGGGTATATGGATATAACACCATCAAAATAGACGATGAGGATCCATATGCGTATGGGTTCCAGGTGATATAAGCCCCACCCAAACCCACCCCGGTAGGGAGGGCTTTAAAAGAGTTTAATTAATAATAAGATTAATCAAAAAGTCTCCCCTACCGGGGGAGATTTAGAGGGGGCTGGTTTATGAGTAAAGTAATTATAATCGGTGGTGGCATTATAGGACTATTTTCAGCCTATTACCTGCACAAATCAGGCTGGGAAGTAGAAATAATTGACCAGGGCGATCTGTCGGACAATTGTTCGTACGGCAATGCTGGGATGATCACGCCAAGCCATTTTGTGCCCTTGGCTGCGCCGGGCATGGTGGAACAGGGTATCCGCTGGATGTTCAACAGCAAAAGCCCCTTCTACGTAAAACCGGCTTTTAATACCGAATTGTTTGGATGGGGCCTCAAATTTTTAAAGAGCGCTACTAAAAAACATGTAGATAAGTCGGCAGGGGCGCTTACGGATATTTCCATGTTGAGTAAAACCCTATTCATGGAATTTGAGAAGGATACCGACATAGATTTTGGTTTGGTGGATAAGGGGATCCTGATGCTTTTTAAAACCCAGCGAATGGTAGAGGAGGAGCAGCATTTGGCTGAACAGGCGACTATGCTGGGCCTTGATGCTCAATATTTAAGTCCTGATGAATGCCGTAAACTGCAGCCTGGGGTAGAAATGGATATTTTAGGAGCCGTGCATTACCATTGCGATGCGCATTTATACCCTAACAAGCTGATGGTAGGATTGATCAAATACCTCGATAATGCCGAAGGAGTAAGAATTTACCGGAATACAGAGATCACGAAAATAACGCCTAATGACGGCAAGATAATATCAGTAAGCAGTGCCAATAAAGAATTTACAGGTGATGCCTTTGTTATTGCCGGTGGCGCCTGGTCTCCGGGGATTGCACGACTGGCCGATTTGAAGGTCCCTTTGATGCCGGGCAAGGGTTACTCATTCATGGTGAAGCAAGATACCTCTAAACTAATGACCATCCCCTCCATATTGTGCGAGGCAAGAGTGGCTGTAACACCAATGAATGGCAGCATACGCTACGGTGGTACAATGGAGGTCGGTAAGATCAATGACAAAGTGAATATGAACCGGGTAAAAGGTATTGTGGAATCAGTACCTAAATACCTGCCAAATTTCAAACCGGAAGTCCCGCAGCAAAAGGATATCTGGTTTGGTTTCCGCCCGGTATCGCCGGATGGATTGCCTTATATTGGCTTATCTGGCAAATATAAAAACCTTGCCATTGCAACAGGCCATGCCATGATCGGCCTAAGCCTTGCCCCGGCAACAGGAAAGCTGATCAATGAGGTATTGAACGGCACCCAACCAACGATGAATATGGAGGTGTTTTCGCCGGGGAGGTTTCAGTAGGATTAAATGGCTTTTTAATTGCACCGGCAAGCCACTAACCATTCATTATTTCCGTATGCACAAGTATATTACAATTGACTTTTTTTAGTTAATATTGTTATAGCTTAAAAATTCCTGTCATTTTCTACAGCAAATTGCTAATAACCAATTATAGCACCCTGACCTGTAATGAATGCATATCGGCCCATTTTTATGTTCGTGATTATAATATGTCTGATTGACATATCTTTTGCTGTTG
>JANYAB010000306.1 GCA_025355225.1 Bacteroidota bacterium | reverse complement strand
GATAAAACAACGCATCTTCCACATCGTCGATACCAATATTCAGTTTAAAAAGGCTGGCGCTTTGTTCATAAGCTTTTTTTAACTCATGAACAGAAAATTCAACTAACGGTTCCTCTTGATCATCATTCCCGAGTGTTGAATTATTTCTATCATAAAGAAAAGTCACAATAAATCCGGCCAATTCATGTCGTTTTTCAATTTTTTCTTTCAAAATTTGCGGCGATTGCTCGCTATATGCTTCAAAATGGTTTTTTGACGACGTCAAGTTTTTCCTTTTGATCCAGTTTTTTATCGCCCAGAAGTTAATAATAACATTTATTTTATTGGGAGTTACATCACTGCATCCATTATTATCGATATGTTCATTCAGTTCTTTAAGTTGAAAATTCCTCGGCTTTTCATCAATAAAAGGCAACAGACACTTTTCTATTTTGCTGAATGTTTCTAAAATATTGAGCGATTTGTTTTTGTGTTCGCCCTGCTTAATAAACGCGGTCAAATCTTTTGTATCTGCCAGGATATTCTCCTCACGGAGCAGATTGATGATATTGATTACCTCCTCCTTCACTATTCCCAAATGATCGCTGATATAATCTATTCTCGATTCAGCATTTTCATCATTTGCCTGTTTCCTGCTTTTGCTTGAGAAAAGTTTTTTAATAATTCTTGCTGCTTTCTCTTTTTGCTTTTCATTAAAACGTTCAGATGCGTTTATTTTCTCTATGGCTTCTTGTGCGCTTCGGGCCAAAATACTGTTGGCGAAAATTCGCGGCGAATTTTGTCCGCGCTTTAAATACCCGGCATCTTCAAGCGCAGCTATCGCAGTGGTGACGCGGGTTTCAATTTCGGCTACAGTATCGTCCCAACCTGCCTTGCGAGCAATTTCTAAAGCCGAATTGGAGACACTGGAACGGAATCGTGTAATGTCCTTTATTGCCTTCCAGATTTGCTGAATCTCCTTAATAGACAGCTTGGTTTGATTAAGCAGGATGAAATGTTTGCTCAAATCTTCTTCGTTGAACAAAACATAACAGTCGGCCACTATATTTTCGTCGCGGCCGGCCCTCCCGGCTTCCTGTACATAGTTTTCGAGCGAGTCCGAAATATCGTAGTGGATCACTATCCCAACGTCTTTTTTGTCAACCCCCATTCCAAATGCCGAAGTTGCCACCATGATATCTACGTTGCCGGATAGAAACGCATTTTGATTAGCGGTTTTTTCGCTCGCATCCATCTTTCCATGATATGCCTTCGCGTTCAGGCCATCGGCAACCAATCGCCTGGCAATATCCGCCGCTTTTTTTGTTCTCGAAACATAAATTATCGCAGGGCGATCTTTTGCGCTTATCAAATCTCTTGCCGTCTGATATTTCTCCTCATCGTCACCCTTCGCCATTACTTTGTAATGCAGATTGGTGCGCGATGCTGTAGTGGTAAACAATAGCAGTTGTAAACCAAGTTTTTGGTTAAAGTAATCATATATGTCTTGAATTACTTTTGGTTTAGCAGTTGCTGTAAAACAGGATACTGGTATAGATTCAGTAAGGTTTTTCTTTTCCTGAATGGATTTGATAAAATCACCGATATAAAGATAATCAACGCGGAAGTCCTGTCCCCATGAAGAAAAACAATGTGCCTCGTCAATCACAAATCGTGCAATCTTTCTTCCTAAAAGCAAACGTTCTATTGTTTTAGACCGCAAAGATTCGGGAGCGATGTAAAGTATGCAAGCCGAGCCGTCTTCAATACGCTCAAAAGATTTTGCCCTTTCAATCGGGTCAAGCAAACCATTTATGGTGACAGCATCCGTCAAACCGGCTTTTTCTAAGTTGTCAACCTGATCTTTCATCAGCGATTGTAGTGGCGATATTACGATAGTTAGGGCTTTACTGGATTCGCCGCTCATTAATGCCGGCACCTGAAATGTGATAGATTTGCCACCACCGGTAGGGAAAACCGCCAAGATTGATTTATTATTTATCGCCGCTTGTACAGCCTTTTGCTGGAGCGGTTCGCCAGCGTATTCCCGATAAGAGTTAAAGCCGAAAAACTTTTTCAACCCCATGTGTGCGTCTAAGGCATTGTTGCAGTATCCACAGCCATTCAGACAAGGCTTATTTCTTAATAAAAACATCACCCGTTCTACATCGCGATAGTTTTTTAATACCCATCGCGGTGTTATCGAACTATGATTGCCTGCAACAATTAAGGATAAGCAGTAAGCAAGTTCAACCGGAGATTCCGTAATTATTTTATCAAGACAAGTATTTCTGCAAACTTCATTCTGGAATTTCTGATGAATAAGGGTTACTACGTTTGCATTGGAATGTGCGTAATCAAGGAATCGGAAAAAGCCCCGAAAGTGCTCATCGTTATTCAGCAGCAGGAAATATATTTGTTTTAACGACTCATCTGTTTGTCTGAATACAGCAACTTCATCATAGAATAAGTCCTTAGCTTTAATTGCATCATTTAACGGGTTGTTTAACTCGTCGTACTGAAGTTTATCATCTTTAACAAGTGCGTGGTACGGCTTGGACGGAAACAAAAGTGGAGATAAATAAAGTGTATCGATAATATCAGCACGTTTGATCCCTGCCCGGTCAAGCAAACTGCCAACATATTTTAGATCATGCTCCAATATATTGTGGCCACAAATAAATTGGACACCCCTTATAAACTCAACAAAAGCATTTGCCAACGGCCTGTGGAAAAAGCTACCATTATCCCTGATCCCACCAATATCAAGAACCCTCCCAGTATGCGAATCAATTTCGGTATCAATAAAGGCGATGGTATTCAAATCTGACTGTTAGTTTAAGTTGGAATCGCATCTGTTACAAACAATATTATTGCTAAATCGCAAATTACCATTTTTATATAGACGGTTAATAATAATAATGGTTCAAATAATCAGCTTTACAATATTATTAAAGATACGAACAAACTATAAACGAGATCGAAAATCAGCCTAAAGTTACCTTGAGCTGAAGCGTAAATTGCAATTAAACAACAAAGCCCCTTGATCTCTCAAGGGGCTTTTCGGTAGTACCCAGAGCCGGGGTCGAACCGGCACGGCCTTGCGACCACAGGTGTTTGAGACCAGCGCGTCTACCGATTCCGCCATCTGGGC
>JANYAB010000305.1 GCA_025355225.1 Bacteroidota bacterium | reverse complement strand
TAACAGCCATATATCAGCAATATATTCCTGGTCTTCTTCAGCAACAGGAGCAGTCCGGGCAGATTTTCCCGAAAGCAGGTGGTTTCTATAAATGGTTAAAACATCGAAAGCCTTCTTAGCATCCTTATCACCGCCTGTTTTGGCCATTTTCTCTATCTTACCGATCTTTTTTTCTATCGAATCCAGATCTTTAAGCTGTAATTCGGTGTCGATTATCTCTTTGTCGCGTATAGGGTCCACAGAGCCATCCACATGTATCACATGGTCATTATCAAAGCAGCGCAGCACATGAATAATGGCGTTGGTAGCACGAATGTTTGCCAGGAACTGATTGCCTAAGCCCTCGCCTTTGCTGGCCCCTTTTACCAATCCCGCTATATCAACGATTTCGATGACATTTGGCACGATGTTTTTTGGGTTAACTATTTCGGCAAGTTTGGTCAAGCGTTCATCCGGAACGGTAATTACGCCCACATTTGGCTCGATGGTGCAAAACGGAAAGTTTGCCGCCTGCGCTTTGGCGTTTGATAAGCAATTAAAAAGTGTTGATTTACCTACATTTGGCAAACCTACTATCCCGCATTGTAGTCCCATTGTTTATATATTAAATTAATAAGCCCCCTCTAAATCTCCCCCGGTGGGGGAGACTTTTACATTTTCTTTAATTAAGCCCTCCCTTCCGGGGAGGGTTGGGTGGGGCTTTTCGGCCGCAAAGATAACAGAAAAAACTGCCTGTTATTTTGAAAAAAAAAACGACTTTTGCCCGAACCAATACCAAGCTAACAGATTTGATCACGATGTAAAATAAGAGGGCCTTTTTATGGACGAAATGGTTGAACAAATAGAACTATTACTGGAGCAGAACGACGAAGAGCAACTCCAGGAATACCTTAACAACCTCAACATATCAGATGTTGAAATACTAATAGGTGAATTTCCTGAACATGGCCCCCGTTTTATTGAGATACTGTCGGTTAACCGTGCAGTAAATGTATTTCGTATACTCGATTTCCCGGTACAGGAACGAATACTGAAAAAACTTTCGGGCAAAAAGATAGCCGAACTGATCAACGAACTTCCACCGGATGACCGTACATCTCTATTTAGCGAGCTGCATGGCGATACTGTAAAGGTATTGATCCAGCACCTGCCGCCCGATGACCGTAAGGAAGCACTAAAACTGCTTGGTTATAAAGAAGATAGTGTGGGCAGGCTGATGACGCCCGACTACATTGCCGTTAAAAAGACCTGGGATGTTAACCGCGTACTTGCACACATACGCGAGTATGGCAAGGATTCTGAAACGATTGACGTGATCTATGTGATCGATAGTAACGGCGTATTGCTGGATGATATCAGGATACGCGAAATATTGCTGGTAAACCCGGATACTAAGGTTAGCGCGCTTATGGATAGCAGGCTGATATCCCTTAATGTTAAGGACCCACAGGAAGAGGCCATCAATATATTCAGGATGAATAACCGGGTAGCTTTACCCGTTACAGATGACGAAAATATTTTATTAGGTATAGTTACTGTTGATGACATACTCTGGATAGCTAACGAGGAATATACGGAAGATATCCAGAAAATTGGAGGTACCGAAGCGCTTAACGAGCCGTACCTCGAGATAAACCTTTTCACGCTGGTAAAAAAACGTGTAGGGTGGCTCATTATCCTTTTTTTAAGCGAGATGCTCACAACAACAGCAATGCAGTCATACGGCGGCGAACTTGCATCCCTTACTATGCTGGCATTTTTTGTACCACTTATTATTTCAAGCGGAGGTAACAGCGGTTCACAGGCATCAACACTCATAATACAAGCTATGGCATTGGGTGAAATTAAGCTGGTGGATTGGTGGCGGGTTATGCGCCGCGAGATCATCTCGGGTTTAATGTTAGGGACAATCTTAGGAGTGATTGGCTTTTCAAGGGTCGCGATATGGACCACCTTCAGCACTATTTATGGTGTGCATTGGTTATTAATGGCTTTCACCGTTGGTTTTTCTTTGATAGGCGTAGTTCTTTGGGGTTCATTAGCAGGCTCAATGCTTCCGTTAGTATTGAAAAAACTGGGTTTTGACCCTGCTACATCTTCAGCTCCATTTGTTGCCACCCTAGTTGATGTAACTGGCCTGGTGATCTACTTCAATATAGCAATGATTATTTTTGGTCACATATTACATGTCGCGAAGTGACAGGTTAACTGAAAGTGGAATATACTTATTATTACTGTTTATTCCACTTTGGTCGAAATATGTTCTACGTTACTTATTATTAATAAAGGCTTGCAAAGGTAAGATGGGATACTTGCAATAAATGCGCTGTGCCTTTATATTGTAATTATAGTGGGGGAGAGCCGCTTCTTTTATGCGCGGCAAAAGGAGAAAATTCCAATAAATAAAAAACTCTATTTCTATAAGTTTTCTTATTTATTGGAATTTTTATTTTTTGAAATATTAAATATCAAAGGAGAAGTCTTCATCAGCTGTTTTAGCTACTTCAGGAGCCTCTATAAATTCATAACGCTTTTCCGTTACTTCCTGGTTTGCCTTAATATATTCAACAGTTTCTTTTAACCCCTCGGCGAATTTTTCAAAATCCTCTTTGTATAAAAATATTTTATGTTTAACAAAAACACCATCTTCCAGGCGTTTTTTGCTTTCTGTAACGGTAATATAATAATCGTTTGACCGAGTTGCCTTCACATCAAAAAAATAAGTTCTCTTCCCGGCCCTAACCTTCTTTGAGAATACCTCTTCACGATCTCTGTTTTCAAAATCACCCATATAAAAAATTGTAATTAGTTTTTGATTGGCATAAATATAAATAAATTTTCAAAGTACAAGTATGAAAAATAATATTGTTGCATTTTTTTCAAGCAATTAATGATATTTTGATCGAATCAGTCAATTTTTAAACATTTTCTTCTTCTTCAAGCAATTGTTTTTCATACAACTCAAAATAAACCTGTTTATGCTCCTTTGAAAGAAAGTGAAATGATTTTATTCATTAACAA
>JANYAB010000270.1 GCA_025355225.1 Bacteroidota bacterium | reverse complement strand
GTTTAAAGCGATCAGGTAATCTTGCAACGGCCTCGCCGATAATCATAAAATTGTGTTCTACCGCATGTTTTGTTTTGATGTCCGAGCAATACTGTTCAAATGAAAAACCTTTTGTGAATTCAAATATATTTTGAATAGCTTCAATAATATCGTTTAACAGGGCGACGGTATTCCGTTCAGACATGAATGATGTTTTTTTCAACAAATGGCAGGTAGCGCGGCTTAATGCCTTTCCGGGAAACGAGGTCAACCTTAGTGTGAAAAATATCTTCCAGCTCGTGGGCGAGGGAAATGAATTCTATTCCTATTCTTTCGTTAAAATCAACTAGTATGTCAATATCACTCTGCTCATGCTGATCGCCACGGGCATAAGAACCAAATAAGGCCAATTCGGAGATAGGATATTTTTTTTCCAGTTCCTTTTTTTGGTCTTTTAGTATGCTTACTATTTGTTCGGTATTGTACATTAAACAAATTTACTTAATAAATGCAAGTCTGCAAGCCTTTCTATATCTACGTTCTGCCTGACGGAAATTTTCAAACTTAGTTTTCAAAACTTCGTAAGTTTTCGAAGGCATGATTCCACTAAACAACCTACCACCACTTCAACGGAAACTCAATTTCATCAACTGAGCTAACGATCAGGTCAGGCTTAAATGCATAATGGCTAAGTTCATCCTTGTTGGATATCCCGGAAAGTACGAGGATGGTTTTATAGCCCATCTGGACGCCGCCTTGTATATCGGTTTCCATGGTATCTCCAACCACCGTAGTTTCTGCCGTTTCTAATCCAATGAATTTCCGTGCCGAACGCATCATCACCGGGCTTGGTTTACCGGTAACAAAAGCTTTTCGTCCTGTGGCCTCTTCTATCATCGCCGTAGTAGCTGCAATACCCAGGTTATTCCAACCAGGTTTCTTTGGGGACGGATCTCTATTGGTGGTAATAAATTTTGCACCCCCCAATATCATATCTACCGCGCGCTGCACCATTTCTAAGGTAAAGTTGCGGCCTTCGCCTAAAACTACAAATTCAGGGTCGGTATCGACTAAAGTGATCCCGTTATCATGCAAACTGCTTAATAGTCCACCTTCGCCCAAAACATAGGCTGTGCCACCAGGACCCTGGTCGCCCAGAAATTTCGCGGTAGCCATAGCGCTTGTATAAACGTGATCTTCGGTGATCTCAATGCCCAGCTTTTTTAGTTTGCGGACCGCTTCGAGCGGAGTCCGCTGACTATTGTTAGTCATGAAGGTAAAAGGTGTTTTATTTTCGAGTAAATGGTTAATAAAAGTATCGGCCCCATGGATCAGGGTATCGCCACTATATATTACGCCATCCATATCTATCAAAAGTCCGTGTTTCATAAATATCGTTTTAATATTCAGGTAAGGCAGCTGAAGGATAGCTGCTGTTTTTTACAAAGATAAGCCCTATAGGTCGTAAATGAAAATATCCTAATAAAGATTAAATTAAATTAACAAATCGGCATCAAATTAACTTATAAGTTAAACAACTGTTAATAAATAGGTCTATTCGGCTGTTTTTATGGCCTCAATAACCAGCCGTTATTTCCCATATTTATTTCTTTGTCTCTTCGATCTCGTTTTCAATGCGCACTTTTTTCAAGTCGGTACGTATTAAAGCAAATAAGCTCATGTATACATTAGCAACAAATACTAAAGCAAAACCCGATATAAGATAGCCGCGCCAATCGTCTATCAGTAACCTGTAATTAGTAATGAACAGCATGATAGCGGTTACATAATGACTGAAGCAATATTCGCAGGTAAACAGGTAAAAAAATTTACGTTCTGCAATGGTCCTGCCCTTATGACAACGTTTTAAACAATACTCTCTCGGTTCCCTAAAAACCTCTTCGTTAGTTACCGTCCATGCTATACAGGCTATCGGTATAGCCAGAATAAACAGCCAGGCAATTTGCGTACTCAATACCATATAATCCAAATGGTTAAGCGGGCAAAATGTTTGATGAGTGATCGATTTACCGGTGATGTTTCCTTTGTCAATCGAACAAACTTAAAATCTGCCAGTAAGAAAACTGACGCAAATCATCAGTTAAACTTTGTTAAATAAGCCCCGGCTCGGTACGATATCGCATTAAATCCTATATTTTTGAATATAAACCACTCGTATGTTAAAAACTTACCTAAAGCTGGCATTTCGTAACCTCTGGAAACGCAAAACAACAACCGTAATCAATGTATTGGGGCTTGCGGTTGGCTTGGCCTGCTGTGCGTTGGTGTTCCTGTATTTTCAGCACGAGTTGAGTTTTGATAAGGGCTTTGATAATCGTGACGATATTTACCGGATAACTTCCACTTTTAAGGATGGCAGCAAGGCGCCTACGGTAGGCTTGCCTTATGCTAAATATTTAAAAAGCGAAATACCCGAAATTGAGCAGGTAAGCCGCCTGGACCCCACAAATGGCGTCACAATTGTCCAGGTACAGGGTGCTGGTATTTCAACTCCATATACAGAGGATTCAGGTTATTGGGTCGATCCGGAGTTTTTTAATTTGTTGTCGTTTCACTTTTTGCAGGGCGATCGTAAAACGGCATTTGCTTCACCAAATACTATAGTACTTTCACAATCGCTGGCTCATAAACTTTTTGGGAACATGTATCCTGTCGGGAAGACTTTAAAAGCAGGCAGCACTATATACACCATTACGGGTGTGTTTAAAGAGGATTTTTTAAACCATATACAAGCTCATTTTTTTGCGTCAAATAACAGTGACCATATCAGGGAATTAATGGCCAACAATACCAGTTGGGTAGTAAATGATAACTATTACACCTATGTTAAGTTAAGGCACGGAAGTAACGTTCAGCATGTTGTCAAAGAGCTGAATGCCTACCTTCAAAGACATGCCGGCGCCGAACTAAAGGCACATAGTGATCATATAACCAACTCGTTGCAAGCACTCAAGGATATTCATCTCAATTCTTCTGAATTCGTGGATTATTTGGCCTATAAGCAGGGTAATATCAAATATCTGTACCTATTAGCTTCCATAGCTTTGATCATATTGTTGCTGGCTTGTATTAACTACATGAACCTGACAACCGCGCAAGCTGTAAGTCGTGCACGCGAGGTTGGGGTGCGTCGGGTATTGGGTGCAGATAAGGGATCCATCCGCTACCAGTTTTTGATAGAAACTATGCTTATTAGTTTGGGCGCGCTAATTATTTCTATTGGATTGGCACTCCTGTTTTTACCGGTATTTAACAGCCTGACGGGACAGACCTTATCTTTCCTGGCGACAGAGAATAATAGTTTAATTTTATGGCTGGTGTTGATTGCCCTGTTGATCGGCCTGGCAGCAGGCTTATATCCTGCTTTTTACCTGTCGGCTTTTAACCCTATTAAAGTCTTAAAAGGAAAAATAAGCGATTCTTCCGGTATGTTTAGCATACGTAAAGTACTGATCGGATCGCAGTTTATTATTTCAACCTGCCTCATATTTGCTACCCTGATTATATGGAACCAGCTGCATTTTATGCTTAACGCAAAAACGGGTTTCGACAAAGATCAACAACTGGTGCTTAACCTTAACGGCGAGCAGGCACAAAGAAACAGCGCCCTGCTCGTAAAGCAGCTTATAAAAAATGCAAATTTTAAATCGGTGACCAATGCAACAGCCCCGTTAATATCGGGGGATATGAATTTGTATCCTGCGGCCAAAACGATAGCTGATAAACAAATCGTTTTTTTGGACTTTGCCGATGAAAATTATTTAAAAACACTCGGCCTGAAACTAATTTCGGGCAGCAACTATAGTCCGGAAGTGTTTACCAATACCAATATGCAGGAAGACATGGAACTGCATGACTTTGGCAAGCAGATCATTTTAAACGAAGAAGCAGCAAAACTATTGGGATTTGATCCCTACACTGTACCCGGCAAATATGTGTCACACCTGCATAACGGTGTGGTTTATAACTATAAAGTGGTGGGAGTAATTAAAAATTATCATTACTTTTCCTTGCATGCGGCTATCGGGCCTTGCGCCCTTATGCCTGTCAATCCCTTAAGGTGCACTACTATAGTTGCAAAAATAGACGGCAGGCACATTGCTGCTGCAATTCAATACGCTTCGGATCAGTGGAAGAAATTGAACCCGGAAACTCCTTTTTCTTATGGTTTTTTGGATGATATTTTCCAAAGTGATTACATACAGGACCAGCGTGAGCAGCAGATGATCGGCATTTTTACGGCATTGGCGATCTTTATTTCGTGCCTTGGGTTATTGGGGTTGATCACTTATACCGTAATACAAAAGGCCCGTGAGATCGGTATTCGTAAAGTGATCGGCGCCAGCGTAACTAATATCGTGTTGCTGTTTTATAAGCAGTATTTTAAACTTGTGCTTATCGCCAATATTATTGCCCTGCCGTTTGGCTGGTATTTGATGAACAAATGGCTCCTGAATTTCCCTTACCGGGTCGAGATCAGCTGGTGGGTATTCGCCGTGTCGTTATCCGCCGGTGTGATTATTGCCTTTTGCACTATAGCTTTTAAAACGATAAGGGCAGCCGGTGCTAACCCCGTGAACAGTTTGAGGGCGGAATAGAA
>JANYAB010000266.1 GCA_025355225.1 Bacteroidota bacterium | reverse complement strand
CTTTAAAGGATTGTTGTTTAAAGTAGTAGGCTGTGAATTATAGAAATTTTTAACTTCGCTTTTTGTCATATAATCTTCAGATGAAACGGAACATCCGTAGACTGCTTCAACCGGTTTTTTCTTTAATTCCTCGTACCTTTCCAATCTGGCTTCTACGCTGTATACTTTAGAGCCATTGCTTATAGCGTCAAAAAAAGCAGTTGTACTGCCATCACCTGTCCCTCCACCGATCTCAAGGATGGTACATGGGGATATCTTTTTAGACCAGAAATTTAGTTGTTCCCAAAATTCATCCCGATATATTTCCTTCATTGTGCGCTCGTTTCGGTATCAATAAGTGTTAAAATTCACTATCGCTACGGAAATAACATTTATTTCTGTCCGGCTGTTACCGTTACCATAACACAAAACAGGGCAAAAATTGATATTATAAATGGTGTAATTAAAAATCATCTTTTAAGAGTCTTAGAATGGAGTGGGACAATAAACTTTTTAGTATCGGTATGAAAAATTGGCTGAAACGCCGAAATACGCCGGATAGCGGTTCTATGCTTTTACCTAGAAGTAAGGGTAAATTGCAAAGAAAATTTTTAAATATTGAGCGTCGAATAGCGATTTTTATAATGGGGATTCTGTTTCGAAACTATAGAAGCCCTCAAAGACCTGAGTTAGAAAAAATTTCTTCTGTACTCATTATTCCCCACGATCCTATTGGCGATCTGGTTATCACCTCTCCGCTTTGGAATACATTAAAGAAAAGAAATCCTCAAATTAAAATCGGAGTTGTTTGCAGCGCAAGGAATCGCGATGTATTAATTAATGAAGATGTTGATAGTATTTACGATCTTTACTCTCCAAATCCTTTCCATGTTTTTAAACAGATGCGCCTCGCCAGACGGAATAGATGGGATGTTGTGCTTTCGACGGCTGGTTTTTATAAGCCGACGCGCTTTGCATTGATAAGCCGTTTTATCGCAGGGAAAGGTATAACTGCCACAATGCATACTGCGCGACCGGAACGATATGCTCGTATTTATTCATTCTGTTTTAAACGACCGACGGAAGATGAGCATATTCCCATGGCAGAACAATATCAAACTCTTGCAGAAAAGGTCTTTGCAATTAAATTTACTGAGAATGAGCGTTTACCTCAATTCACTATTGACCCTGAAAGTAAA
Organism: Bacteroidota bacterium; assembly: GCA_025355225.1. Taxonomy (GTDB): domain Bacteria; phylum Bacteroidota; class Bacteroidia; order Sphingobacteriales; family Sphingobacteriaceae; genus Mucilaginibacter. The sequence goes on along the minus strand of JANYAB010000266.1, from coordinate 1,214 downwards.
ATTAGAACGGATCTGCGTATTGATAAAATACTCAACGATAAAAAGCACTCGCGTTTTATACTTATCAATCTTGAAGCAAAGGTGCCGTATCGCGAGTGGGGGATTGAGAATGTGGAGATGTTAGCGAAAGCTTTTTATGATGCGAAGATCGAAGTTTTTATTCTTTTATCCGCTTCAACTGAATTTCAGGAATATTATCAACTTGACAAACTCCATTTAAAAACCCCAAACGCCGAGGTATTTCCTACAGACAATATTCATGATTTAGCCACAGTAATAGATAGGGCATCATTAGTGATTTCACCTGATACAGCCGTCGTGCATATAGCTGCCGCACTTAGAAAAAAAATTATCGCATTTTATCCTTCGCTTGATGAATGGTTACCCTACGGAGTTGAATCAACAATACTTTGCCCCGATAGATGGGAGCCTATTTCTACAATAAGTGTTACTAAAGTCTTTTCAACGGCAGTTTCTTTACTTGAGAACGAGGATTAAATTCTCAAAAATTTTTTACTGATGCAGATTCTCATAGCCAACAATCTACCTATTCCGGCATTAAAATATGGCGGCACTGAAAGAGTAATCTGGTGGCTCGGTAAAGAGTTGGCGAGACGTGGGCATACTGTGACCTATCTTGTGCCGGCCGGCTCTTACTCTCCCTTTGCAAAAATTATTTCGTATGATCCCTCTCTTCCGTTATCCGATCAAATTCCCGAATCGATAGATATCGTCCATTCGAATTTTCCCGTATTAGAAAAAATGTCTAAGCCTTATCTTGTAACCATGCATGGGTACATTCCAAAAGGAGCGGTGTTCGACCGCAATACAGTTTTTGTTTCGCAAAGGCATGCAGAGTTGCACCATGCCACAGCTTTTGTTTACAATGGTCTTGACCCGGAAGAATACGGAAAATTTGATGCTTCATCATTACGCTCCTATTTGTTATTTTTAGCTGCAATTGATCGGGTTGAAAAAAATATTTCCGGGGCAATTCGTATAGCAAAAAAAGCGAAGCATAAACTTAGCGTCATCGGAGGTGCGAAATTTACTCTTGATCCTCGTATCCGATATTGCGGAATGATAGGCGGCGAAAAAAAAAATAGAATTATCTCAGGAGCAAGCGCATTGCTTTTTCCTGTCACCTGGGATGAACCATTCGGCTTAGCTCTGATTGAAGCAATGTATCATGGATGTCCGGTAATCGGCACTCC
>JANYAB010000262.1 GCA_025355225.1 Bacteroidota bacterium | reverse complement strand
TTTTAAAGGTCGCTGGATAAAACATGGTGGTTACTATCCGTTTTATATGCTGAAAATGTTCAGGCATGGCATCGGGTACTCAGATACAAACGAAAATATGGATCATCGTTTTATTGTATCAGGGGAGTTAGAAGTGTGGAAAGACGGCATAATACTGGAAGAAAACCTTAAAGAAAACAATATTAGTTTCTGGATAAACAAACATAATCGCTATAGTGATTTAGTTGCGCAGGAGGAAGTAGAACGAATGAAACAGATGCGTACCCAAACCATTAAACCGCGCTTTGGGGGATCCCCGGATGAGCACACGGCCTGGCGAAAACAATTGTGGTGGAAGCTGCCGCGGTATGTGCGTCCGTTTATTTATTTCACCCAGCGTATCGTTTTTCAGTTAGGCGTACTGGATGGGCGCACCGGTATTATTTTCCACTTTTTGCAAGGATTTTGGTTTAGGCTGATCGTTGATATCAAAATCGATGAACTTATTAAACAACAAAAAGATGTTCTTTAAAAGTTTCGGCAATGATTCACCTGTACGGTTTGTACTGGCGTTTTTAACCCTCTTTACCGTCTTTTATTATTTCAATATATTATTCTTCGGCCTCACCTCTCCGGGCAATCATTACAATGCATTTTTGGATGAACACTTAAATTATATCCGGACCTTGCGCTATTTGCTGTTGCATATCAGTGCTCAAATAATCAACTGGTTTGGCTTTACTGCCATAACCAGCGAATATGAATTGCTGGTAGCCGGCCACACGATAATACAACTGGTCTACTCTTGCCTCGGCTTGGGGATCATGAGTTTTTTTGCTGCATTTGTGTTGGCCTATCCAAAAAAAATAAAACCAAAACTAATTTTTCTCGCAGCCGGTATTTTGTCCATTCAAATATTAAATATCGTTCGTTTTGTATTATTGGCTTTGTTCTGGACCAATAAAAAAGATCACCTATTGGACCACCATACCATTTTTAATATCATTATTTATATAATTATTGCCATAAGCCTTTATTTTTGGGTTAAGCATGATGAAAAAGCACCGATAGACCATGCAACAAACTGACCTGTTTTCATATAATAATTACCCTTACAATCCGGGGGGATCAGCTTTAAAAAGGGTTGTGTGGTACTATGTAAATGCTTTGGTGTTTAAATCAAGCTTATTCCCCTTTTATGCTTTTAAAAACGGCTTGCTCAGGCTCTTTGGCGCTAAAATTGGCAAAGAAGTGGAGATTAAGCCCTGCGTAAGCGTAAAATATCCCTGGCTGCTTACTATTGGCAATGAGGTTTGGATAGGTGAGAAAGTCTGGATAGACAACTTGGTAATGGTGACGATAGGTTCAAATGTTTGCATTTCGCCGGGAGCAGTACTGCTTACCGGCAGTCATAATTATAAAAAAACAACCTTCGACCTATTGACCGGCAATGTGGTATTGGAAGATGGCGTATGGATAGGTGCTGGCGCCATTGTGAATATGGGAGTGACGGCCGCGTCGCACGCCGTGTTGAGCAGTGGTTCGGTTGCCACAAAAGACCTTGAGCCTTATACTGTTTACCAGGGTAATCCGGCGGTTAAGGTACGCCACCGCATTATTGGATAAGCTGTTCATGTCCTTTCAAAAAAAAAACCTGCCTGCTGTTATTCTGATTATTGCGGGGATCTTCGTCGTAATAATGGGGGTACTATTATTCCTTTCTCCTCCTGCTCTTTTTCCCGACCCCGGATTCGGTTTCCAGGTAATGCGTTCAATGGAAATGGGCGGCGGCTTTAACCTGCTGATAAAGCCAGACCAGGCAGACATTTCAAAAAACACTACCGAGTTTTTAACCTGGTGGTCTCCGGGCCAATACTGTGTTCCATGGTTCTTCAAATGGCTTTTTGGTATCAATACGGGGCAAGCATCGGCTATTACCATAAGCCTATGCCAGCTATTAGGTTTAGCCGGCTTTTATAGGCTTTTCAAAAAAATAGGGTTCAACTCCCTGATAGCTTCGTTAAGCATCGCCTTTGTAGCCTGCCAGCAATTTTACGTTGCCAACTACATCTTTTATGTTGGTGGCGAAGTGTTATTGTTTGCATTTGCGGGCTGGTTTCTCTATGGTTGTTTGGTTGTTCGAAAGCCCGGTTGGCAGCTATTCCTTTTTGTATTGTTAGCCGGATGGATAGGTTTTTTTTGCAAATCATCCGTAATCTGGGTCTACTTGGCAGGTCTCTTTTTCATGTGGCTCCGGCTGTCAATTCCTCAAAAATCTTTAATCAATTCTATTAAAAACGGTGTTTGGATAGCCGTTCCGGCTGTACTGTCGTTAGGTACTGTCTATTTATTTTTTCTTTCCAAAGGACAAAACCCAGCGTCCGTGGCTGGTCATCTTAAATTAAGCTGGCAAACTTTTAGTTTTCCCCTGGCCTCTCCGTTATTGGCTGGTTTTTCGCTTGACGATTTGGTTCATGGCTTTATTTTTCATACCGGAACACCGGTATTCAGTCCATCAGTCGCCATTTGTGTATTAGTCGTATTGGCTATATTTAGCTTAATGTTGATATTCTGCATAATCCGTTTTGTGCCTAACGATAATTACCGATTGCTGATATTATCATTTTATGCAATATCTGTACTATTTTTTAGTTACGCTTACCTGCGCCAAATGTCTATTTCTTTCGAGGCCAGGCATTACCGGGTAATAGGAATCATTATTGGCCCTGGTATCATTTACTTGTTGAGTAGTTTAAAAGCCGGATATAGGGTATGTTTTGGCTTGGTATGGATATGTATCGCTTATTCAAGCTTTCATTATATGGTAAAAGGTTACCGGTTTAACCAAATTAAAAGTGCTCACGGTACTTCGGGTTTCGCGCAG
>JANYAB010000257.1 GCA_025355225.1 Bacteroidota bacterium | reverse complement strand
TCCGAAATCGAACATCCGAAATCCGAAATTAAAAATGGTGCTAATAGATAAAATACGTTCCATACAACGGTCGCAAAAACCGCCTTCTATCCTGGTTATCGGCGATCTTATGATCGACCATTATGTTTGGGGCGATGCAACAAGGCTTTCGCCCGAGGCCCCGGTACCGATAGTAAATGTAAAAAATGAATCCTCCACCCTTGGCGGTGCGGCTAATGTGGCCCAAAATTTAGTGGCTCTGGGAGCGACCGTAACCCTGGGCGGGATAATTGGTGACGACTCATTTGGCAGCCAGTTAACAGAGATATTAGCAAATGAGGGTATTGCCACTAATGCAATTATAAAAGATATTCAGAGACCTACTACGGTAAAGACCAGGGTTGTTGCCGGCAGCCATCAGCTTGTACGTGTTGACCGGGAAGTTACAGATGCTTTAACAGCAGTATTAGAAGATGAATTGGTTAACGCGTTAGATCGATATATTGAGAATGCGGATATTGTACTTTTCTCAGACTATGGTAAAGGACTATTTTCTAACAGTTTAACCCAGCGTCTTATTAAATTAGCAAGTGATAAGCAAAAGAAAGTAATTGTAGACCCTAAAGGATTAAACTACGAAAAATATAAGGGTGCTTTTATCATTAAGCCAAACAGAAAAGAACTGGCTGAAGCTGCAAAAACCGAAAAAATCAAAACGCAGGATGATTTGCTCCAGGCAGCGAAAACCATTTTCGGACAAACCGGAGTCGGCTACCTGGTGGTAACCTTATCTGAAGAAGGTATGGCTATCATCAGTAAAGATACCTATCAATTGCTACCCGTTAAAGCCACTGCCGTGTTTGACGTAACAGGTGCCGGGGATACCGTTTTGGCTACCATTGCATACTTTATAGCATCCGGATTAACGATTGAGGAGGCTTGCGAGCTGGCCAATCATGCAGCGGCGATAGTAATAAGACGTGTTGGCAGCGCAACAACTACGATTGATGAAATAATTGAGGATATTATGAAGGATAAACTCTAAAATTAAATTCTAAATGCTAAATTCTAAACTCTAAAAATGTGTCCTGAAAAATAAGTTCTAAATTCAATCAATAATTCACTAACTCACTAATTCACTAATTAAACCCTCCATGGTTCTCGAAGAACTTTATGATCATCAGAATATAATCCAAAAGGTTATTGATTCGCTAACGGAAGATATTGAGACCGCGTGCGACATGATCACCACTGCTATAAAAAATGGCAATAAGGTTTTATTGGCAGGCAATGGCGGCAGCGCTGCGGATGCCCAGCACATAGCTGCAGAATTAAGTGGCCGCTTTGTTAAAGAGCGAAAGGCCTTGCCAGGAATAGCGTTAACAACCGATACTTCGGCCATCACGGCCATAGCTAATGACTACGGCTATGCATTTGTATTTTCGCGCCAATTGGAGGCTTTGGCTCAGCCGGGCGACCTTTTCATCGGCATTTCGACAAGCGGAAATAGTGAAGGTATATTAAAAGCATTTGAATCGGCAAAAAAAATAAATTGCAAAACATTAGGATTATCAGGCAGGGATGGTGGAAAAATGAACGGTCTGTGTGACCTTAATATCATAGTGCCAGCTGACGTTACCGCACGCATTCAGGAAATGCATATCCTAATCGGCCATATTTTATGCAAAGCAGTTGATAATATGTTTTAATGCTCAAAGATCAACCAAGCAGACTTACTAAGTTTAAAAACTTCGTAAGTCTCTTAAGTCTAACAGTTAGATGCTATGAGAAACGATATCGAAAAGACCCTGTTAAGTAAAATAACTGATCTGCCTAAACTTAAGGGTGCGATAGCCGCCTGGAAAAATGAGGGCAAAAAAGTGGTTTTTACCAATGGAGTTTTTGATCTGCTGCATATCGGTCACATCACTTATATGGCCAAAGCAGCCGAATTAGGTGATAAACTGGTCATCGGGTTAAATTCTGATAGTTCGGTAAAAAGGATAAAGGGTGAAGATCGTCCGGTTAATGGCCAAGACAGTCGCGCTGCGCTATTGGCTGCACTATTTTTTGTGGATGCCATCGTCGTTTTTGAGGAAGATACCCCAATAAATGTGATCAGCACCTTATTGCCTGATATTTTAGTTAAGGGCGCCGACTATGCTATCGAAAATATTGTTGGGGCCAAAGAAGTAATAGCCAATGGTGGCGAAGTGAAAACTATTAACTTTGTTGAAGGCTACTCCTCCACCTCTATTATTCAAAAGATAAGGAACCGGCTCACCTGACCCGCAACAAAAATGAAGATACTGGTTATCCGATTTAGCTCGATGGGCGACATTATTTACACTACTCCGGTTGTGCGCTGCCTCAAAAAGCAATTGCCGGGTGCCGAAGTGCATTTTTTAACCAAACCTGCCTTTAAATACATTTACGATAACAATCCCTATATTGATAAACTGCTTTTACTAAAGCCAACCTTATCGGACACGATAAAGGAAATCAAAACGGAGAAATACGATTACATTATCGATCTGCATAATAACCTTCGTACTGCACTGATCAAGCTCCGAACAGGTATTAAATCATCAACCTACAAAAAGCAACGCTTACGTAAATGGTTGAGCTTAAAATTCAAACTAAAATTAGTTCCACAAACCCACCTGGTGGAACGCTATATGCAAACTGTAAAGTTTTTAGGGGTGACAAATGATGGGAAGCCTATAGATTATTATGTTAAAGCTGAACACGACCTAAAAAAAATGCTGCCTGCATCGCACCAGGATAATTACGTGGCTTTTGTCATTGGGGCCACCCATTTTACCAAGCGGATGCCGAACTATAAGATCATCAATATTTGCCGGAAAATTAAACACCCAATTGTATTACTTGGCGGTGATGATGTTAAGGCAAACGGCAATGAGATTGCAAATAGAGTTGGGCAAAACGTTTATAATGCCTGTGGTGTCACTTCCCTTGATGAATCGGTATATTTGATGTCAAAAGCAAAAAATGTATTAGGTTTTGATACCGGGTTAACTCATATCGCTGAAGCGTTTGACAAACCCATAGCTTCAATATGGGGCGGCACCGTACCGGAATTATTGGGCGTACAACCCTATATGGTAAAAGATGCTTTAGTGGTAGGAATTAATCTCCCATGCAGGCCATGTTCCAAATTCGGATTGGAGAAATGCCCTCTTGGTCATTTTAAATGCATGAACAATATCCCCGAAGATGTTGTTACTAATTTTGTTAACGATAAATAAATCCATGAAAAAGTTGTTATTAGTACGCCACGCCAAAGCAGTTCATGACGCCAGCTATGACGACTTTGAAAGACCATTGAAACATTCCGGTTCAGAGGATGCCGCTACAATGGCCGAAAGAATAAAAAATGCATCTATCGTTCCGCAGTTGTTGATTACCAGCCCATCATTACGCACATTGGCTACTGCTGAAATATTTTCTAAACATTTGGCGATTCCCAAACCAAGAGAAGACAGTCACATTTATGATGGCGGGCAACAAACCCTGCTCAAGGTTATAAATGCATTTGAGGACAAATACGATTTTATTGGGTTGGTCGGCCATAACCCAGGTATAAATCAGCTTATTTATTATTTTACAAGGGAGATGAATGAAGTACCGCCGGGCACCGTCGCTTTGATCACCTTTGAATTGGATGAATGGAAGCTGCTTAGTAATAACACGGGGCGATTAACCTGGATCAGTTCTCCAAAGGATCACTAAGGCAATTTGAAAATATGACAATTTGAAAATTTGAGAATGCTATGGAATATGATAATTTTCAAATTATGGCATTCAAACCGTTTTTAAATTTTCAAATTATCACATTTTCAAATTTTCAAATTAACCTTAATCTTCAAATTATCAAATTAATTGGTGCAATACGTTTTCCCTGGCAGTGAGCGAATAAATCCCTGCATCTCCATATTCAGCAAATTCATTACCAGTTGGCTCATCGGCATATTGGTTTTGAAGGTAAGGTCATCAATGGCTAATGGAGAATTGTGCTGGCGAATAATATCAAAAATAATGCGTTCATCCACCGATAGATCAATCGGCAAGGCCAATTGTTCTATAACCGGTTTCGTTCCGTCCGCCAATTCCCAGCCTAAACTATAAGCCAGGTCAGCGGGACAGGTAAGCAACGCTGCCTTATTATTCCTAACCAAAAAATTGCACCCTTCGGAATATTCATCATTTACCCTGCCTGGAAAGGCGAATACGTCCCGGTTATAAGAATTAGCTATTTCGGCAGTGATGAGTGCACCGCCTTTCACACTTGCTTCGATTACTACAGTAGCATCGGCCAATCCAGCTACAATGCGATTGCGCTGCGGAAAGTTTTCGCGATCCGGGATCGTGCCGGACGGAAATTCTGATAATAATCCACCATTTTCCAGCATTTTTTCGGCAACTGAACGATTTTGGGCAGGGTATATTCTGTCAAGCCCGTGCCCAAGCACGCCTACTGTGGGCATGTTTTGCTTCAAACTTTCTTTATGGGCCGTTACATCGATGCCCAAAGCCAGGCCGCTTACAATTAAAACATTGTGCTGCTGCAGCTCCTCAACCAGTTGCCGGCATAATTGCTTGCCATATTCTGTAGCACTGCGTGTACCTACAATACTTATCACATGCGCAGGATTTAAATTGAAATCCCCTTTCGCATATAACAATATTGGTCCATCAGCACAGTTTTTTAGCCGTTTAGGATAGGCGCTATCCGTATAAAAAATAACCTTTACGTCATTCTTCTCCATAAAACGAAGCTCCTCCTCTGCCCGCGACAGCGCGGTGCCGAAATCAAGGTACCGCAGTGTTTTTTCGCCAATACCAGGAACGTTCAGCAGTTTCGCTTGCGAGGCTTTAAATATGCGCTCTTCATCACCGAAATGGACCAGCAATGATTTAGCCAGCATAGGGCCAATATTTTTAATAAAAGTTAAAGCAACCTTGTGAAGTAATGACATGTTTTGGACGTGCAGCTATGCGCGTTTAAAAATAGGTCAAAATCATCTATTGCTCAAATTTTTAGCAATAATATTTTTTTAGGGACGATAAAACAGTTTTGCGGTACAATTGATATCGACCGGCATTTTTTTTATTAAACTTTTAGTCTGCACTTTTTAAAGATAAATCTGATAACTTTAGTGTAGGAAAATAATAACTAATTTCAATAAAATAAGCCTACAACTATGACTCGCAGCAGAAAAAAAACAGATCATGCAGCAAGGTTGAAGCATCTGTTAGTGTTACCATTAATTATTGGGCTATTGTGTGCTTCAACGCATGCATTTTCACAGGAGCAGCCGCGAAACGGACCTCCTCCTCCCCCGCCACCAGATGAACTTTTTAAAAAAATCAATCCTTTTAAAAAGCATAAAAAGGATACGCTTAGTAAGAAAGGCGATACTTTATCAAAGAATCAAGCCAGCAAACAGCAATTAAAGCAGCCTGCGGGGCCTCCTCCGCCACCTAATCCGTTCAATATTTTTAAGAAAAAATCAAAGAAAGACACAATCAAAAGCATCAAAAGTTAAGTTGAACAATGTTTGGTGCGAATAATAATTATTCTCACGAATCAATTACTTCCCTTTAATATAAACGACCTGTTTCGTTTCAAAAAATTCTTCTTTGAAAAAATCCTTCAGATGAAATTGCTGAACGGCCAGGCCCGATTCGGCAATTTCCTGTTTAAGATCGCCTCCTTTTAGATATAAAATGCCATTAGGAAGGCTATTTTTTGAAGTTTTATTAAACTTTCCTTTTACCCATGGATAAAAGTCTTTTAGTTGGGTAACGGCCCTCGAAACCACAAAATCAAATTTCCCGGAAGCCTCTTCGGCCCTTATATGCTCGGCCCTAATGTTTTTTAATCCGATAGCATTTGCTATTTCATTAACTACTTTGATCTTTTTGCCGATAGAATCAACCAAATAAAATTGAGTATCCGGAAACATAATAGCCAACGGCAAACCAGGGAAACCGCCCCCGGTGCCTACATCCAAAATATTTTCGCCGGGTAAAAACGATATAACTTTAGCAATACCCAATGAGTGTAGTATATGCCGCTCAAACAGCAGATCAATATCCTTGCGGGATATTACATTGATCTGGCTGTTCCAAAAACTGTAAAGTTCGGGCAGCCGCTCGTATTGTTGCTGTTGTTGAGGTGTTAGACCGGGGAAATATTTTAAGATAATATCAAATGTCATCCCTTTTTAAACGATTAATGATATTACCGAGCAGATACCTGGCTCTGAATAGCTGCGCCTTAACCGTACCCAAGGGCAGGTCAAGTTGCTGGGCAATCTCCTCATAGGATAATTCATCAAAATAACGCAGCGTGATCAAATTCCTGTAACGCGCCGGCAAGCTTTCTATCAGTAACTTTAATTCGTGCGTCTGCTGTTTCTTAATGGAAGATTCTTCAGGATTCAATACATCTGCTTTGATCTGAAGTGTCTTTTCCTCACCATCTTCATCCAGCATTCCGTGGATCGACATCGTATTTAATTTTTTCTTCCTGATAAAATCGATACAATTGTTTGTTGCCACGCGAAACAACCAGGTACTAAAAGCGAAATCTGGTTGGTATTTGTCCAGCTTTTCAAATGCTTTGGCAAAAGTTTCTACGGTAAGGTCCATAGCATCTTCCTTGTTGTTAACCATCTTTAGCGCCATGAAATAAATTGAATCTTTGTACCTGTGCATTAGGTCGGCGTAAGCCTTCTGGTTACCTTCCCGTGCCTTAACCACGAGGTGAAAATCGTTTTTTGCGTTTTCGGTAAAATTTGCGTTTACTTCCACTGAGTAGTTTTTATAAAAGTTCCAATTAGTCCAAAAATATTCAAATAAGCATAATAAATCAGGTCGAAAAGAGGCAAATACCACAATAAAGTTTTCCCGTCTAATTTCCTAAACACCTTGTAATAAATAATCACCTGGCATACAAGCCTAAATACAAACAAACCTAGTGCCAGCCAGGGTTCGAAATTGTAAATCAAGCATAATACGAGCAATATATAAAATAAAAATCCACTGAGCGCATCAAAACTTAACAATCTGCGGTGTCTGTTTTTATACAGTTTACCAACACCCATATGTCTTTTCTTTTGCTTGTATAAAGATGATAACGTACTCTTTGCTTCACTAAAAGTAAATGCCTCGGGATGTATCTCAATTAAAGTATTATCCGCAGTAGCATTTTGATTAACAAACAAGTCATCGTCGCCCGACATTACATGCATATGCGCAGCAAATCCTTTACCTTTAAAAAACAAGGTTTTGGTATAACCTAAATTACGGCCTATACCCATATAGGGATTACCTGCCAGTGCTGCTGATAGATAATTAATTGCCGTTTTCAGCGTTTCGAAACGTATAAATGAATTAAGGAAATTATCGCTTTTGTAATAAGGGGAATATCCCAACACTATTTCAGCCGAAGCAGAAAAGTTTGCCGCCATGCGGGTGAGCCAGTTCGTTGATGCCGGTTGGCAATCAGCATCCGAAAATAACAAATATTCATTTTTAGCAGCTTTAATACCCATTGTTAACGCGAATTTCTTCCCCGTTTTAAACCGGTCATTTTCGGTTACGTTAACCAGCTTTAAATGAGGATATTTTTGCTTTAACTCTTTTAATACCGAGTCTGAATCATCTGATGAGCAATCGTTAATTACAACAACTTCAAAATCAGGATAGACTTGTTCTAAGAAAAAAGGAAGATTACTGGTTAAATTCTTTGCCTCGTTACGGGCGCTGATGATAACTGAAACAGGGATATCTACTTGCTTCAGCTCTTCCAAAGGCTGATAAGCCGCAAGTTTGCTATGAATACTAATGAGATAATACAGCTGAACTATAAAACAGAGTAATAATAACAGGAAAAACGCTTCGCGTAAAATTGTTTCCAAATCGATTTAAAATATCCGGCAAATTTGTTAAAAATCGCTGATATGTACCGGATTAACTTTACATTATTTGTTGGAAGTCAATAGGAAAGCTGGAATATTGAAATGTTGGAGGTTAAGATAGTTTGAAAACGGGTTATGATGAATACGTTTAGTGTCCAAAAAATATTAATTCGCGCAACAAATCAACTTTCCAGCGTTCAAATTTGACAACTTTCCAACGTTCTTAGCAAATCAACCATAAATGACTAATTTTGCAGCCTCGCATGAAATTTACTTTAAAAGCACAAGACCCTTTTTCAAAAGCGCGCGCAGGCGAAATCATCACAGATCACGGCACAATACAAACACCGATCTTTATGCCGGTAGGTACAGCCGGTACCGTAAAAGCTGTGCATCAGCGCGAGTTGAAGGATGATATAAAAGCAGACATCATTTTAGGAAATACCTATCATTTGTACTTGAGACCCGGCCTGGATACCCTTGAAAAAGCTGGTGGACTGCATCATTTTATTGGCTGGGATAAGCCCATTTTAACGGATAGCGGTGGATACCAGGTTTATTCGCTTACGGATGTAAGAAAAATAAAAGAAGAGGGTGTTACTTTCCGCTCGCATATTGATGGATCAAAACATTTATTTACCCCCGAAAACGTGATGGATATTCAGCGTACGATCGGCGCCGATATTATTATGGCATTTGATGAATGCACACCCTACCCCTGCGATTTTGAATATGCCAGAAAGTCGATAGAAATGACGCACCGTTGGCTTAAACGCTGTTGCGAACGTTTTGATAGTACCACACCTAAATATGGATACGAGCAAACCTTATTCCCAATAGTGCAGGGATCCGTATATAAAGATCTGCGGACGAGGTCGGCCGAGGTGATCGCTTCATTCGAACGCGAAGGAAATGCTATAGGCGGCCTATCGGTGGGTGAGCCTGCGGAAGAAATGTATGCCATGACTGAATTAGTTTGCAATATATTACCTTACCAAAAACCGCGTTATTTAATGGGTGTAGGAACACCCGTAAATTTATTGGAGAATATTGCCCTTGGAATTGATATGTTTGACTGTGTAATGCCAACACGTAATGGCAGAAATGGTATGCTTTTTACTAAAAATGGCATTATCAATATAAAAAACGAGAAATGGAAAAATGATTTCACCCCGATTGAGCCGGACAGTGACCTTTTTGCCGATACAAGCTATACAAAAGCTTATCTTCGTCATCTAATACACTCGGGCGAAATGCTGGGCGCACAAATAGCAACACTTCATAACCTGCATTTTTATCTGTGGCTGGTAAAAGAAGCACGTGAAAAAATCATTTCAGGCGAATTTTATAACTGGAAGAAAACAATGGTTAACCGCTTAGGTCAAAGGCTCTAAATGAGATCTATTTTAGACAAATATCTGAAAGTAATCGATTGGTATATTATTAAAAAATACCTGGGTACTTTTATGTTTACCCTTGCCATTTTTTCGGTGGTTATGGTAGTTTTTGATATATCTGAGCACCTGGATAATTTTTTGAAAAAACAGAGTACGCTTCATGATATCGCTTTTGAATATTACGCCGGTTTTATTCCTTTTTACCTCAATTACTTATCGCCGCTGATCAATTTCCTTGCAGTTATTCTTTTCACTGCTAAAATGGCCAACCAAACCGAAATAGTGCCTATTTTAACTTCAAAAGCCAGTTTCACCCGTTTTTTAAGACCTTATTTTGTTTCCGCCACGTTACTGTTTATCGTGTCATTTTTTGCAAACGTATATCTTATTCCTTTCACCAACAGATTGAAGGTAGATTTTGAAAATTCGCACTTCAGTGATAACGATCCTACAAAAAGCGAAGTGCACATGCAATTGGACAAGCATACCTATGTTTATATAAAATCATTTGATAACACCATTAAAACCGGCTATAATTTTATTTTAGAAAAATACAACGGGGATGATATGATCCAAAAGCTGGTCGCTAACAGGATAGTTTATGATTCTGTAAAAAGAATATGGTCGATAAATAGTTACACAGTAAGGACAATAAATGGATTAAAGGAAACGATGTTGTGGCATGGAGTAACTAAAGACACTACCCTTGATATGCGGCCCGAAGATTTTGAAATACACGACAATATGTACAGCGCCATGTCGATGAATACGCTTAACAAGAATATTGAGAAGGCCAAAATACGGGGCACCGGTGAGTTAACAGACATGCTGTTTGAAAAATACCATCGTTTTGTGTACCCTCTATCCACCTATGTACTTACATTGATCGGCGTATCTATATCCTCGCGCAAGGTTCGTGGGGGCATTGGCCTACCTTTAGGTTTAGGTATCATACTCTGTTTTACCTATATTATAGTTGAAAAATTCGCGCTGGTATTTGCTATCAAAGGAGGGGTACCGCCGCTAATCTCGGTATTTGTCCCTAATCTAATGTTTGGGGCGTTTGGCTACTATTTACTTTTAAAAGCGCCTAAATAATGCCCCAGGACGCTGCACCGGCCCCCTTAAATAAAAATCTGCTCATACTTCATTTCACGGTTTTTATATGGGGATTCACGGGTATACTCGGCGCACTAATTACTATATCTGCGGTTCAGTTAGTATGGTACCGGGTACTAATTGCATCAGCCTCACTATTCCTCTATTTTAAATTTAATAAGACAGCATTTAAGGTAAATTGCAGTACCTTTTTAAAACTGATATTTACTGGGGCATTGGTTGGCGGGCACTGGATACTATTCTTCCTTTCCATTAAATTATCAACGGTATCTGTTACGCTTGTCTGCCTTTCTTCAATCACTTTATTCACCGCCATCTTCGAACCAATAATCAATAAAAAGCGGATCTCCAGGCTCGAGATCATAGCCGGGGCGCTGATCATAACAGGTATACTTATTATATTCAAATTCGAAACGCAACACACTAAGGGTATCATAACCGGGTTGATCAGCGCGGTGTTTGCCAGTCTTTTTTCTATCATTAATTCAAGGCAGGTTAAGAAATATGAGGCGCCGGTTATCGCATTTTATGAGCTGTCAGGCGCATTAGTATGGATATCCATCTTCCTCCTGGTAACCCATGGCTTTAATCAATCCATGATACTACATTATGCAGATATAGGTTATTTATTGATATTGGGAACCATTTGCACATCGCTCGCCTACGTCGCCGGCGTATCTGTAATGCGCGAGCTTACGGCATTCAGGGTCGCATTGATCACCAATCTTGAGCCTGTATATGGTATCATTATGTCCTTTTTATTTTTCGGTGATATGAATAAAATGACACCCGGTTTTTGGGTTGGTGCAGTCATTATTTTATCCACCATCTTTCTCTACCCGGTGGCGCAAAAGCAGATCGTAAAAAGGAAAGCCCGATAATTTTTTTTTAATCTTCCATTTTACCTGGTCAATAAAACCAGAAAATAGCACCTCTTAGTACCTGCTGGGGTAGGGCAGGGTTTCATAAACGGCATATTCTCAGGAGGCATTTTAAAGCGTTTTAAGCCCGGGTAACTTCCAATGGCATCAAATAGCCATCTTATTAATTTCAAGCAAACAGGCGCAAAATAGAAATCAGCCTTAGTGTACTCACATCCACTATAATTCATGGGCTAAATATCCAGAATTAGCGCTTTTACCCGAGTTTAAATGATTTATTTTTTTATATACGATAAATTTTAATTAATTATACAACACTATAAATCAAATATTTATATATTTTATTAAAAGTCATAGTTGATTACAATAAACGTTCATAAATTTTAAAAAACTAAAATACTTAGCAACAAATAATATATTCAAACAAATACATAAATAACACACTAATTTTCAGGTAATTGTATTGTATAAATTAAAGTAACTATTCACAAAGTGGATTTATTTAAGAAAAAATCGATTGTGTATCGAAACTAAAATATTCCTTTTTAAAATATTGGGGTATATGCTGAACTTGTATTCGGTTTTAGATTTTAATGGACCAACTGGCAGTTTTGAGAGCCGTCAATTCTCGGATAATTCAATATTTCATTTGCCGCGATTGGCCTTAAATATTCGCGCGCATTTAGGCCTCCCCTCCTCTCGCCGACCAAAAGTACATCCACAAAATTCCAGGATATGAAAGTCGGGCTTCCTTAATTTTTAAACGGGTATTCTATTGCTGAAGGCCTGGATTATATTTTGAATAAGGGATTCAAAACAAGTTTTGGTTTTTGTAAATTTAATGCGGGCTTTGTTTAATTTATTTCCATTTAATATTTGAAAACCGAATGTTCCAATTACTATTTAAACTAAAATTATCATGAGGATAAAAACGATGGTCATCATCATCATTACGATACTGCTTACCGTAGTGATTATGCAGAATACCGAAAATGTAAAATTCAACTTTTTGTTTTCAACTTTTATCATTTCAAAATTAGTTATGCTGGCGTCTGTGGCTATTGTCGCTTTTATTGTGGGCGTACTGGTTGGGCGTCCGGGCAAGCCTAAATATGTACAAGGGACCAATGAAGAAGCTGATCGCACAAAAAAACAACCGGGTACACTAAGTGATGAAGACAAAGATTATATCAGTTAAACTATGGAAAAGAAAATTGGTTTTATAGGTCTCGGTAATATGGGCCTCAACATGGCAAAAAACTTAATAACAGCAGGCTATCATTTGCAGGTTTACAATCGCACTATTGGGAAGGCAGATGAACTGGAACAGTCATCCATCAGCAAATGCAAAAGCCCGGCCGAAGCCGCTAGCAGTGTTCCTGTTGTGATCACCATGCTGGCAGATGATGACGTAGTAATGGAAACCACCACGGGCAAGGATGGCATACTGCAAACGTTACAAAAAGGCGGGCTGCATATTTCAATGAGCACCATATCGCCCGACGTTTCCGAAAGACTTGCCGGACTGCATAAAAGCTCCGGCAGCAGTTATTTGGCCTCACCTGTATTCGGGCGGCCGGAAGCGGCAGCGATAAAAAAGCTTTGGATATGTGTATCAGGCGACGGACAGGCGAAAGAAATTGCCAGGCCTATCCTGGACTGCCTGGGACAGGGAGTAATTGATTTTGGAGAGGATGCCGGTGGCGCTAATGTGGTAAAGATAGCAGGCAACTTCATGATCATGTCGTCCCTTGAAATAATGGCCGAAGCCTTCACCCTTGCCGAAAAACACGGACTTGACCGGACCAAGGTTGCAGACTTTTTTGGCTCCACCATTTTCAATGCGCCCATCTATCAAAATTACGGCAAATTGATCGCTAACAAACAATACGAGCCTGTAGGCTTTAAGGCAAAGTTAGGCTACAAAGACGCAAGGCTTGCATTTAAACTGGCCCAGCAAAGCGAAACACCAATGCCGGTAGGCACAGCGATACACAACCGCTTATTGAGCGCAGTTGCCAAAGGCTGGGGCGAACGCGATTGGGTTGAGGCCGTGGGGCGCGGGGTAACGGATGACGCGGGGATCTGATTTCGGAATTCGAAATTTCGATTTCGGATTTATAGAAAAATGAAATTTGGCATGTTTTCATCACATGGATTTTGGATTTTCAATTTCGACATTGATTCTTCAATTTTCAAAATCCGAAATCGAACTTCCGAAATCCGAAATTCAATAAAATACCTGGTTTGTCTTTTCCAGTTCAGACAGATCGGGTTTTGAATTGAATATGCCAAAAACCGAGGCTCCGCTCCCACTCATGCTGGAGTAAATCGCACCCGCATCATACAAGGCGGCTTTTACGCCTCTTATTACCGGGTGGTTTTTAAAGACTGATTCCTCAAAGTCGTTCTTAATAAGGTTTTTCCATTCTTTTACCGGCTCTAAAATAAGTTCGTACAAGGATTGTTTTACCGGGGCAGGTTTAACCCCCCGGTAGGCTTCAGCCGTTGATACGTGTACCGGGGGCATTACTAAAGCAATAGTATATTTTGACAGGTCGACAGAAACCCGCTCAAACTGGTCACCTTTCTCAAAGGCGAACACCGGTTTATTCTCAATAAAAAATGCACAATCAGCTCCCAAGCGCCTGGCATAATCCAGCATATTATCTTTCGATAAACCCAAACTGAACAGATCGTTGAGCAGTTTGATGAAAAACGCCGCATCTGCGGAACCGCCTCCAAGTCCGGCTCCTATCGGTATATGTTTATGCAGGTGAATATTAATGGGCGGAAGCTTGTGATCCTTTTTTATCAGGTGATATCCTTTGATACAAAGGTTATCTTCCTGACTGCCGGGTATGTCCAGGCCAGAGGATTGAAAAGTTAAATCATTACCGGGAACCGCTTCCAGTGCATCATGAATGGGTAGTGGATAGAAAACGGTTTCAATATCATGATAACCATCGGATCGCCGGTTGGTTACATTTATACCTATATTTATTTTGGCGTTGGGGAATACGATCATCGGATTGATTAACACGGCTTATATTTTTGCACAACCGTAGGATACCAAAAATAGATTATTTTTCTTTGTAATCTGAATTGTTGTAAAGTTGAAAGGTCAGAATGTTTAATGTTGACATTCTTAACTTAATCAACTCAATCAACTTAGTCAACTTAGTCAACCAACAAAATGAAACAATACCTCGATTTAATGAAGCATGTGATGGAAACCGGCGCGCAAAAGCATGACCGTACCGGCACCGGGACCCTAAGCGTGTTTGGCTACCAAATGCGTTTTAATTTGCAGGATGGCTTTCCGCTGGTTACAACCAAAAAACTCCATCTTAAATCGATCATACATGAGTTGATATGGTTTTTACAAGGCGATACTAATATTAGGTACCTTAAAGAGAATGGCGTACGTATTTGGGATGAATGGGCCGATGCAGAAGGCAACCTGGGGCCCGTATACGGTTACCAGTGGCGTTCGTGGCCAAAACCCGATGGCGGACATATAGATCAGATTAGCCAGGCTGTAAACCAGATAAAAAACAATCCTGACTCACGCCGTATCATGGTGTCGGCCTGGAATGTTGCTGACGTGGAGCATATGGCCCTCCCACCCTGCCACAGCCTGTTCCAGTTTTATGTGGAGCCTCCTAATCCATTGAAGGGGGAAAAAGTTGGCAAGTTATCGTGCCAACTATATCAGCGCAGCGCAGATATATTTTTAGGTGTCCCCTTTAATATCGCTTCTTACGCATTGCTGACTATGATGATGGCGCAAGTTTGTGACCTGCAGCCTGGCGACTTTGTACATACCTTTGGTGATGCCCATCTCTACAATAATCATATTGAACAAACCAACCTTCAATTAAGCCGCGAACCGCGAGCACTGCCAACTATGAAGATCAACCCGGATGTAAAAGATATTTTCCAGTTTAAGTTTGAGGATTTCACGCTCGAAAATTATGATCCGTGGCCGCATATTAAAGGAGCCGTGGCAGTATGACAAGTCTGAATCAGAATTTTCAGAATTAAAGAATTGTCAGAAATGCTAAAATCAACGAAATCACAAAAATCAGTTTAATCAGCGG
>JANYAB010000221.1 GCA_025355225.1 Bacteroidota bacterium | reverse complement strand
GCAACACAAGTTATTTCGGGCCAGTCAAACGTTGATCAGGCCGGTGCTTTAAATGCTACACAGCTGCGCACCAAATATCTTAATGGTGGTATTTTTATCCAGGAAGAAGCAAATATTATTAATGCTATTACATTAACCGGTGGTGTACGTTTTGACAGATCGAGCAATAATGGAGATGTTTCAAAATACTACGTTTATCCAAAGGCTGGGATATCATGGAACCTTACCGATATGGGAATAGTGAAAGAGGGTCTTTTTGAAAATATTAAATTAAGGGCAGCTTACGGCCAGGCAAATAATGTTCCGGCTTATGGCAGTAAATTTACCTCCTTAGGTGTATCTAATATTTCCGGCTTCCCGGGGTTATTGGTAAACACAGCGGAAGGCCAGGCAGATATTAAACCCGAAAGGCAAACGGAGTTTGAAACTGGTATCGACTTTAGTTTACTTAAAGGAAGGCTGGGTTTCGAACTAACTTACTATAACAAAAATATTTCTGATTTTCTTTTACTAACAACCCCTCCAGCTTCGTCTGGATTTGCGCAGCACTGGGTTAATGCCGGAGACTTAACTAATCATGGTGTAGAATTAGGGTTGAATGCGAGGCCGGTTGAATCAAAAACTGTGGTATGGAATACTTCCATAAATTTCTGGTTTAACCGTTCAAAGGTAACCAAGCTTATTGTGCCACCGGTGCAATTGGGGTCAGTTGGAGGCGTATTGCTTGGTACTTTCCAAATAGAACAGGGAAAATCAGCGACACAAATTGTTGGACTTAACGGGCAGGGCGTAGGGGTATTGGGCGATGCCGAACCAAAATTCCAAATGAATACTTATAATGAAATTACGTTTTTCAACAAGCTAAGCTTGCGGTTTTTGATACATTGGAAATACGGAGGTCAGAATGTTGATGTAACCAGTCTGCAAAATGTTTTTGGAAGTACCAGTGCAGACTATGATAAGCCAACCAAATCTGGCTTGCCTTACGGCGTTACCCAATTAATGCAGGTTGGCTCAGATGCACATCAAACTGTTGAAACATCTACCTATTTGCGTTTCCGCGAAATTGGGTTGTACTACTCATTTAACAAGTTACCCGTTTCCTATATAAAATCAATAAGTGTCGGTGCATCGCTTAATAACTATATAACCATAACCAAATACAAAGGGTATGACCCCGAGGTATCTAATTTTGGAACAGGTTTTTCATCAGGCGCGGATATTGACCCATATCCTTCGAGTAAACAGGCAGCCTTCCACGTATCACTTAATTTTTAATTTTTTAGAAATGATTATTATGCAAAAAAATATTAAAACACATAGCATTCTGTTCGTCGCTATAATATTGTTTTTTACAGCTTGTAAAAAAGATTATGGCAATTTAAACAATGCGACAGTCGAAGATTTATTAAAAAATGCTTCGCAAAGTGAGTTAAATAATCTGGTGAGCGGTACGGAATCGGGGATGAGAAACTCTCTTAATTTTTACCTTGACGATGTAAGTATTATCGGAAGAGAGATATATCGGTTCTCTGGTTCAGAGCCACGTTATGTTTTAGATCTGCTTGGCGCTAATAGTGCCACATTGAGCGGAAGTAATTTCTACATTACATTCCCCTGGGCGGCAAGGTACAGGGTAGTAAAAAACTGTAATACGCTTATCCAGGCGGCTAATAATTCTACACTTATTACTGATGCGCAAAAGAAAGGCTATATAGGTTTCGCAAGAACTATTAAAGCCTATCAACTTTTACTCAACCTTAATCTTACCTATTTAAACGGTATAAGGGTAGATGTTGCAGATCCCAATCATCTTGGCCCCTTCGTGACTTATACCAATGGATTAGCAGCAATCAGTTCCTTGCTTGATTCGGCAAAAACGGATTTTAGCACTGCCGCAGTTACCTTTCCTTTGGCAGGTTTTACTGGCTTCGACGATGCTGCCGGGTTAATGAAATTTAACAGGGCCCTTGCTGCAAGGGTAAGTGTATATCAGCAAAAGTGGCAGGTAGCACTGGATGATCTGAATGCATCTTTTTTTGGTTTGACCGGGAATTTTAATACAGGTGTATATCATGTTTTCGGAACGGGTTCCGGCGACCAGCTAAACTCTGTGTTTATCCCTCAAAATCAAACCGGCGAGGAAAGAGTGGCACATCCGACTTATGCGCAAGATATAGCAGCCGGTGATGACAGGATCAGTAAAGCTACTCTCCGTGCCACCCCCGCATCGCTTAGCGGTCTTACCAGCAACCGGGACGTATGGGTATATACCTCCAGTACAACCCCAATTGGCATTATAAGAAATGAAGAATTGATCCTCATTTATGCAGAAGCTAACATTCAGCTTAATAACTTGCCTGAAGGGGTTAAAGCTATAAATGTAATCAGAAACGGTCATGGACTGGCAAATTATAGCGGTGCAGTTACACAACCGGCTTTGATTACTGAAATGCTCAATCAAAGAAGGTATTCATTGTTTTTTGAAGGCCATCGCTGGGTTGATCTGCGTAGGTATAATCTCTTAAATACCTTGCCGATTGACAGGCCTGGTGATGATGTATGGAATGAATTTCCTTTACCTGTAACTGAACAATAATTCGCCAATGCTAATGCCAGTATTCAAATAAATTAATATTATGAAACGATCGCTTTTAATCACCGGACTTCTGCTCTTGTTTACAGCAGAAATACTCCGCGTATATTTCATTATGCCTTTCCCCGGAAGTCAGCGCCGTAATACAATTGGATTGGCTTATTGGATCAGCCATAATATTGCATGGATACGAATACTGGCGTTAGCATTAATCATTTTTCCTTTACTGTATATTTTAAAAAACGGGAAGAATTGGATCAAGATAGTTTTGTCTTTGACGCTCATTTTTTATGCAATTGTTTTCTTCTTTTTCAATTTCCGTTTTCAGGCTGATAAAATGTTTCACCAGCCTAAACAAAAACTATTTGTCACCGCGTCTGATGATACGACTGATAAAAATAAACTGGTAATTGGCGTTGCGATCAATGGACAAGCCAAAGCCTATCCAATCCAGATCATCGGATACCACCACCAGGTAATGGACACTGTCGGTAATACACCTGTTATGGTTACCTATTGCACGGTATGCAGAACGGGCCGTGTTTTTAGCCCTTTTGTAAATGGCAAGCTGGAATCTTTCAGATTGGTTGGTATGGATCATTTCAACGCCATGTTTGAAGATGCTACCACAGGTAGTTGGTGGCAGCAAGCTACCGGAAAGGTAATAGCCGGTCCGCTGAAAGGGGCCGCTTTTAAAGAATTAACGTCTAAGCAACTGACGTTGGCAGCATGGCTTCGGGAATATCCCAACTCACAGGTGATGCAGCCGGATACTTCGTTCAAAAAAGACTATGATAATCTTGCAGAATATGATAATGGGACTTTAAAAAGCGGGCTGGAGAAAAGAGATTCCGCATCGTGGAAGCGTAAATCATGGGTAATTGGGGTAATGCATAAAAATGCTTCAAAAGCCTATGACTGGAATGAACTGTTAAAAGCAGAAGTGATAAACGATTCGGTAGAAGGCTTACCTGTGTTGCTTGCGATGGAAAAAGATAAGGGATCATTTCATGTATATAACAGGCTTGTGAATGGCGCCAGGCTACGGTTTGGAAAAGGAAGTACCGATGTGTTTATTGATGAAAATACCCATTCAATCTGGAACATGGATGGCGTTTGTGTTGAAGGAACTATGAGAGGAGAAAAATTAAGCG
>JANYAB010000198.1 GCA_025355225.1 Bacteroidota bacterium | reverse complement strand
ACGTTAGGTTGCCAAATATTTGACGCAGCCTGTCATTAGAGATAACCAAAAACGAATCAACGTATTTTTTTAATTCTTCCAAACCCTCTTCGGCCTGCATTTTTCGGCGTTTCCCTTCAAATGCAAAAGGTGTAGTGATGATACCTACCGTTAAAATATCCATTTCGCGGGCAGCCTTCGCTATTATCGGGCTGGCCCCTGTACCTGTGCCGCCACCCATACCTGCCGTAATAAACAGCATTTTGGTGTTAACACCAAGCATTTGTTTTATATCATCGATATTTTCGATGGCGGAATTTTTGCCAACTTCGGGTATAGAACCGGCTCCCATGCCTTCGGTTAAACTGGCGCCTAACTGAACTTTATTAGGGATTGGGCTCAACTCAAGAGCCTGCGCATCGGTATTACAAATTATGAAATCAACACCGGTTATACCTTGCTTATACATATGGTTTACCGCATTGCCTCCGCCGCCGCCAACACCAATTACTTTGATGATAGACGACTTTTCTTTTAACATCTCAAACTGCATATTCCTTGTTTTCAGCTAACTGTGAATGACAAATATTTATATTTACCTATTGTAATAATATGACTTTTTCCACAATGTTTTTCCACAATTGTCAATATTGTGGAAAAGTTAACTATTGTGAATAATTATTTCAAAAAATCCTCATCCTTAATATCATCCTTAATAAACTTCCTCGACGTTTCCAATAGTTTTTCTAATAATCCAGGCTTTTTTTCGCCCACATATTTACCTTTTTCGGGCTTCACTTCGGCAACAGTGACCGGAGCTCCATTGTACTCCATTTTCTGGATACCCTTTATTAACAGGCCTATACCTGTTGCAAAGGTTGGGCTCTGGAGCTCCTCGTAAATGTTTTTAGGCAGTACCTCGTTTTTTGCAAGATGCTCGTTTGGATAGCCTACACGGCAGTCGAGCCCGGTAACATATTCCACTAATTGCGGCAAATGTTTTAATTGCGCCCCGCCACCTGTTATCACTATGCCGGCTATCAGTTTTTTCTCATATCCTGAAGATTTGATCTCGTAATAAACATGCTCTACGATCTCTTCCATACGGGCCTGAATAACATAAGCCAGGTTCTTTACCGATATCTCCTTGGGTTCGCGACCGCGTAAACCAGGCACACAAACAATCTCATTCTCCTTATTCTCTTCAGCAAGTGCCGAACCAAAACGTACTTTCAATTGCTCGGCGATGTTACGCATTACCGAACAACCTTCACGGATATCTTCCGTTACACTATTGCCGCCAAAAGGTATAACCGCTGTATGCCTAATGATGCCTTCATGGAAAATGGCGACATCGGTGGTGCCACCGCCAATATCTACCAATACAACACCTGCTTCTTTTTCTTCATCACTTAACACGGATTCGGAGGAAGCTAATGGTTCCAATATCAACTCCTGGCTTTCCAGGTTGGCCTTATTAACACACTTTACAATGTTTTTAATGGCAGTAACCTGACCCGAAATAATATGAAAGTTGGCTTCGAGCCTTACACCAGCCATGCCAATCGGATCTTTTATACCAGGCTCATTGTCGACGGTAAACTCCTGTGGCAATACGTGGATGATCTCTTCACCCGGTGGCATCACCAGGTTATACATATCCTCTATCAGTTTGTCGATATCTTTTCGCGCTATCTCGGTATTCAAGTCGCGCCGTGTGATCAACCCGCGATGTTGCAAACTTTTGATATGTTGCCCTGCAATACCCACGTTTACCACGCGTATCTCCACATTTGATTGGGTCCCCGCAACTTCAACTGCCTGGGTAATACCCTGAACAGTTTTGTCAATATTTGAAACCACACCCCGGGTAACACCCGCCGACTCGGCCTTGCCAATACCTAATACTTCGATCTTACCGTTTTTACTGCGGCGGCCTACAATAGCGCATATTTTTGTAGTTCCGATATCCAATCCTACTACAATTGGCGAACTTTTTTCCTGTGTAGAGCTCTTGTCCATAATTAATTTTCTATTTGAGATGTGTCCTTTGCCATTTTTAACGAATCCGCCTTAGCTACCGCTTTTAGCGAATCCTTCTTGAAATTGTCATTCTTTACCCCCACCACCTGGTTTGCGTATTTTATATTGATTATCTTATACCTATCCCAGCCCACTTGCGGTAAAGCCTGCTTATAAAATACCAGCAGGTTATGAAACTTTGATTCCAGGTTATCTGTATTACCTAATAATATCCTGTTATTTCCTACCCGTGGTATCAGTTCGATCTCGTGATCGTGGTTTACGTAAACTTCTGCTATCTGTGCGCTCCAGAGGGAGTCCCTGCTAATAAAGCAAGCTGCCTTAAATAATTCCTTTGCTATCCCGGTATGCAAAGTATCTACCTTGTTCGCAAAAACCTCGTCGATATATCCGTTGGCAGCCAATACCTGTGCTGTAAAGTTAGCCGACAGCGGTATTTTTACCCCGTGCTGATCAATGTAGTAGTCCTGGTCAAATTGATTCATCACTCTTAATATGGGTTGCCGCTGGCTTATCTCCACTTTAATTATACCGTCCATATCTTCGAATACCTTCGCTGACTCAATAAATGGATTAGCCCGCAATTTTTTCTCCAGGTTATGGATATTGATGCTTTCCATATTTCGGCCAACCAACTGATGACTATGTACCTTTAAAATATTATCTACTTCCTCCCTGTCAATAAAATACTGGCTGCCCGGGATGTATACCTTTACTTCGGTGCAAACAACTTCCGCTTTCTTAATTTGTATGAAACTCATCAGCACAACCAGCCCACCCAGGCTCACGGCCCAGGTAAAACCAATTAGTATAGGCGCCCATATGCGTTTCTTAAACATTTCCCAAAGCGTATTTTAAAGGTTGAACCAATTGATCAATATCTCCTGCACCCACAGTTAAAAGTAATTCAGGTTTTTCAAATTGCACTATATCAATGGCTTCTTGTTTTCCACATTTCCGTTTATTCAACATTTTCATCTGGTCAAGTATCATGTCCGAATCCACTCCCTCGATTGGCAATTCGCGTGCAGGGTAAATATCCAATATGATCAATTCGTCGGTCATATCTAATACCTCGGCAAATCCGTCTGCAAAATCACGTGTACGGCTGTATAAATGCGGCTGAAAAATTGTTGTTAGTTTTTTATCAGGATATAATTTTTTCACAGAAGTAATAGTCGCTCTCAACTCTTCCGGGTGATGCGCATAATCATCGATATAAATATGGTTATCGGTCTTTACGATATATTCAAAGCGGCGTTTAACCCCCTTAAAAGACGCAAGGGCATTCCTGATCAATTGTGGCTCAACGCCAACGTTTAACGCAGCCTCTATTGCAGCGGTGGCATTCTCTACGTTATGCAAGCCGGCAATACCCAGTTTAATATCTTTTATGCTGAAATTATCATTTTTAAAATCAAAATAGAAATCGCTGTTCTCAATACGGATATTGATAGCCTTTGCATCAGCCGGCCCCTGTGCACTATAAGTGGTCCCGCTAATAAATGACAAATCGTCGTGAAAGATAAGTACACCATTGTCCTTTATTTGCGAAGCGAATTGTTTAAATGATTGGATCAGCTGTTCATGATCGCCGTAAATGTCCAGGTGATCGGCATCCATGGAGGTAATAATTGCAATATCCGGATACAATGTAAGAAAAGAGCGATCATACTCATCTGCCTCAACCACTACAATATTATTATTCCCGTAAAGCACATTGCTTTGATAGTTTGATAAAATTCCACCTAAAAAGGCAGTACAATCCGTACCCGAGTCTTTCAGGATATGCGCTATCATGCTTGATGTGGTAGTTTTACCATGTGTACCCGCTACGGCAATTGTAAACATACTTTTGCTAATCAGGCCCAAAACCTCCGAGCGTTTAAGCATCTCGAAACCCCTATCACGGAAGAAATTAAGAATAACCGAATCGTCGGGAATTGCGGGGGTATAAATGATCAACGTGCCACTGTCGGGCGTTTGGAAACTTAAAGGTATCCAGTCTTCCCTGTCATCAAAAATCACTCTTATGCCTTCGTTATGCAAATCGTTGGTTAGGTCTGTTGCTGTTCTATCATAGCCGCAAACAATACAGCCCAAATGGGCAAAGTATCGCGCAAGACCGCTCATGCCTATGCCCCCGATACCTACCAGGTAAACTCGTTGTATGTTGCGTAATTCCACTTTTTTATATTTTAAATTTTTGTCTGAACTATGATTTTTAGGATTAAATGATTCTCATGATTATCGCTAACCGCTAATCTCAAAAACTTCTTTGGCAATAATTTCATCTGCATTTGGCAAAGCCAATTTGCTGATATTGTTACTTAATGCTATTTGTCGTTTTTCATCATTTAGAAGCTCAATTGCGGTATCAATTAGTTTCTCCACCGCATTTTTGTCGGCAACGTATTCGCAGGCACTATCTTTTACTAATGCCTTGGCATTTTTTGTCTGATGATCCTCAGCCACATTTGGCGAAGGCACCAGGATAACCGGCTTACCCACCACACACAGTTCGGCAATTGTACCGGCTCCGGCCCTTGATATAATTATATCTGCTGCCGCATAAGCAAGATCCATATGGTCCAAAAATTCCATCACCCGTATATTTGGATTAAGATTAATACCCAGTGTCTCTTTCACTTCTCTAAAATGATGCTTACCTGTTTGCCAGATCAGTTGTATATCAGCGGCGTTAATTTTATCCAATCCGGCAAGCACGCTGTTATTTAAAGTACGTGCACCCAAGCTACCACCTAATACCAGGATGGTTTTTTTATCAGGCGACAGTTTAAACTCCTCAAATGCAAGCACCCGTTTATCTTTAATATCCACCGACTCTTTACGCACTGGGTTACCTGTTTTAATAATCTTTTCCGAAGGGAAAAACTGCTCCATCCCGTCAAAAGCCACGCATATTTTCCTGGCTTTTTTGCCCAATCTTTTATTTGTAATGCCCGCGAACGAATTCTGCTCCTGTATAAGGTAAGGAATACCTTTTAACGAAGCGGCATACAACAGAGGCCCCGAAGCATAACCACCCACACCTACCGCAGCATCGGGTTTAAACTTATTTATTATTCTTATGGATTTAATTACACTACCCAGCAATTTGAACGGGAATATCAAATTTTTCAATATCGAGTTCCGCTTTATCCCTTGAATATTTAATCCAATAATTCTGTAACCTGCCGCTGGCACCCTTTCCATTTCCATGCGGCCATTTGCGCCAACAAATAATATCTCTGTAGTTGGATCCGCCTTCCGTAAAGCATTAGCAATAGCAATCGCCGGGAAGATATGCCCCCCGGTTCCGCCGCCGCTTATTATAATTTTTTTACCTGGTTTCACCGATCACTTTTTTATTACGACAATATATTTTCTTGATTACACCGATTACTTTATGATTTCATCGATTTTCTCATTACTACTCATCTGCACATCAAACTGCTACTTCCCTAATCTCCCCAACTACGACTTTTTTTGGCTCGTCATTATCGCGACTTACAGATAATATAATACCAAAAGCCACGCTCGTAAACAATATAGATGTGCCTCCCATGCTAACCAAAGGTAACGGCACACCGGTTACCGGGCCAAGACCTACTGCTACCGCCATGTTGGCAAATGCCTGAATAGTTAAACTAAAGCTCAAACCCGCCGCCAACAAAGCCCCGAAAGCTTTTGGCGCTTTGGTTACAATTTTTATACATCTGTATAATAAAAACAGGTATAGGCATATTAATATAAAACCGCCTACTAAGCCGCTTTCTTCAACAATAATGGCATATATCTCGTCTGAAAATGCTTCTGGCAAATAATTTTTTTCCTCACTATGCCCTAAGCCTTTGCCAAATATGCCGCCAGTAGCAATCGCTATTTTAGCATGATCAGCCTGGAATGATTTATCGAGGCTTGTTTTATCAGGATGCATAAATGTATGCATACGCGAAATGTAGGTGTGACGACGCGGGCCTAAAAAGACCACACCTGCCAATAGGATTGCGCCTGCCAAACAAGTCACAGCTATTTGCTTAATACTAATACGGCCAATAATGAGCAGTAAAATACTTACTCCAAAAAGCATTAACGCAGTTGATAAATTAGCCAGTGCGATCAAGATAAAAACAAGACATACCGCTCCCATAATTGGGATAAACGATTGTTTTACATTCTTTATATTTTCCTGTTTCCGGGATAAGGTACGTGCCAGGAAAGTGATCAGCGCAAGCTTGGCAAGGTCGGATGTTTGAAAGCTCAAACCGGTACCCGGTATAGCGATCCAGCGACTTGCACTATTGATATGCGAACCAAAGACCAACGTATAAACCAATAATGGAATAGTGACAATCATTAACAGCTTTGATATCCCGGCATAATATCGATAATCCAGCTTATGCGAAATATACATCAACACCAAGCCCCCTATAACCATTGCAAGGTGTTTCATTAATATAGATTCGACACCTACCCCGCGCTTGTAAGCAAGCGTACTTGTTGAACTGTATACAGCAAGCAACGAAATAACCGAAAGCAATATGACGATAAGCCATATCCAGCGGTCTCCTTTTGTATTACTTAGTATTCTGTTCATATCCCCCGACCCCCTAAAGGGGAGCACCTTTTAATTCGCTATTTTTACTTAAACTACTCATTCTTCTATCTGCCCCACTATTATTCCCCCTTCAGGGGGTCAGGGGGCTTATAATTCCTTCACCGCCTGCTTAAATTGCCTGCCACGGTCTTCATAATTTTTAAACAGATCAAAACTTGCACAGGCTGGTGACAGTAATACGGTATCGCCTTTTTTAGCCAGGTGATAAGCCACTTGTGCAGCTTCCTGTGCCGAAAATGTATTCACTATAATTTCAACATCATCTTCAAATGCATCGTGTATCCTGCGGTTATCCTTACCCAGGCATACAATTGCCTTTACTTTCTGCTTCACCAGGTCCTTCAGCATATTGTAATCATTGCCCTTGTCTACTCCCCCAAGTATCAATACAACATCAGTGGTCATGCTTTCCAAAGCATACCATGTCGAATTGACGTTAGTTGCCTTTGAATCATTAATAAAACTGATTCCGGATATTTTCGCAACAAACTCAAGCCGGTGCTCGATATTTCGGAAACTGCCCATGCTTTCCCTTATAACCGGGTTGCGCAATTCGAGCACTTTAGCTACGATACCTGAAGCCATTGAATTGTAAATGTTGTGTTTACCCTGAAGGGCCAGATCGTTAATCGACATTTGAAAATGCTCTTTTAGTGTGTTTATGACAATATTGTCCTTATCGAGATACGCTCCCGGTTCAAGTTTTTTTTTTATTGAAAATGGTAATTGCTGTGCTTCAATTTTCCGCCCGTCCATTCCTTTGATAGTTTCTGCGTCATCGGCGCAATAAATAAAATAGTCGTCAGCTGTTTGATTTTGTGTGATACGGAACTTTGATGCCGCATAGTTTTCCAGTTTGTAATCGTAACGATCCAAATGATCAGCTGTAATATTTAATAATACGCCTATATCAACTTTGAACCGGTACATATCATCGAGCATAAAGCTGCTCAACTCTAATACATAGTGATCAAACTTTTCCGTAGCTACCTGGTAAGCAAAACTCTTACCTATGTTACCTGCCAAACCAACATTTAAGCCTGCGTTCTTCAGGATATGATAAGTTAGGCTGGCTGTAGTAGTCTTCCCGTTTGAACCGGTAATGCCTACGATCTTTG
>JANYAB010000124.1 GCA_025355225.1 Bacteroidota bacterium | reverse complement strand
TTCCGCATTAAAAAACTTCGCGAAACCCCGAGCTCTGTATGATCCACCCATATCCGGAGAGGCAATGGTTAAATTACCTAAACCTAAGCTCCTTATATAAGGTACAAAAATGATAGATGCGTCCAGGTGGTCAACCGGGATATCAAAAAATCCTTGTATCTGCGCAGCATGCAGATCCATTGTCATGATGCGGTTTATACCCGCAGCAACCAATATGTTAGCAACCAACTTTGATCCGATAGCCACGCGCGGCTTGTCTTTCCTGTCCTGGCGTGCCAAACCGAAATACGGAATAACTGCTGTTACATAATGCGCAGACGCCCGGCGTGCGGCATCGATCATCATCAGCAACTCCATCAAATTATCTGTAGGTGGGTTGGTAGATTGGATCAGGAAAACGTCACATCCGCGTACTGTTTCGTTAAAATGCGGCTGAAACTCACCATCGCTAAAACGTGTAAGAACAACTTCACCCAATTCCTTGCCATATGCGGCAGCAACTTTGTTCGCAAGTTCCAGGCTGCCTGAGCCTGAAAATAGCTTAATGGGGTTAAATTGTAAAGGCATTTTTTTATTTCGAATTTCGGATTTTCGATTTCGGATTTATTTTTTTACTTGTTATTTTAAAAAAAAACAATTCGAATTTTCGATTTATCTTTATACACCAGCTACTATAAAAAACAATTCGGACTTCGATTTCTTAAAACCGGACTAAATCCGAAATTGAAAATCCGAAATCCGAAATGTTAATTGTTGCCCGACCAGGATTCGAACCTAGACAAACGGTACCAAAAACCGTCGTACTACCATTATACTATCAGGCAATTCCTTTGGTTTGTTATCCATTCCGAAAAGGAATGCAAATATAGGACGTTTTTTTTGTTCTCGAAAGATTTTTACAAAAAGTTTAAAAACAATGTTTTTAACAAAAAAATTTAATCTGCCTCCAAAATAAAAACCATCAATAATAAATGTTGTTCCTGAAAATAATTAACCTGTATTAAACTAACCCATAAATTTTAAAGCTATGAGTACTCAAGCGGAAACAAACAAGGAGAGAGACAGGGAACGCGGGAACGGACATCCCGGAATGAACACACCCCCGATAGTGTCGCAGCAGGAGTGGGAGGCAGCGCGCCAGCAGCTGCTCGTAAAGGAGAAGGCATTGACCCGCAGCCGTGACGCACTGGCCGCGGAACGCCGGCGGATGCCGTGGATGGCCGTCGGGAAGGCCTATGAATTTGAGGGGCCGCAGGGCAAGGTAAGCCTGCTCGATCTGTTCGAGGGTCGCCGTCAATTGATCCTCTACCGCGCCTTTTTCGAGCCCGGGGTGTTTGGCTGGCCTGAGCACGCCTGCCGCGGCTGCTCGCTGGGCGCCGATCAGGTTGCCAACCTGGCCCATCTGAACGCCCGCAATACCACTCTCGCCTATGCTTCTCGGGCGCCGCAGGCGGACATCGCGCGCCTAAAGGCCCGAATGGGCTGGGAGATGCCCTGGTACACCATCACCGACAGCTTCGATGCGGACTTTGGCGTCGATGAATGGCACGGACACAACGTGTTCTTCCGCGACGGCGTTAAGGTATTCCACACCTACTCCATCAACAATCGTGGTGACGAGGCGATGGGGAGCACCTGGAGCTACCTCGATCTCACGCCGCTCGGCCGTCAGGAACTCTGGGAGGATTCGCCAGAGGGTTACCCCCAGACCGAGCCGTACAAGTGGTGGAACTGGCACGACAAATACGAAGCCGAAACCTCGCCTGACCAGAAGTGGGTCGACATAATAACCGACCCTCAGGAAGCCGCCCGAAAGCGCGACGCGGAAGCGAAATGATGTACCCGCTCATATTGTTCTTGAATATAATTAACCTGTATTAATTAACCCATAAATTTTAAAGCTATGAGTACTAAAGCAGCAACAATGACTGAGAGCAAAAATATTGGGAAGCACAAGACCGGGACACGGGAAGAGTGGCTTGCGGCCCGGCTCGAGCTGCTCAAGGCCGAGAAAGATCTGACGCGGCGTAGTGACGAGCTGGCGCGGATGCGGCAGGAGTTGCCCTGGGTTCGGATCGACAAAGCGTATCGATTCGAGACCGACCAGGGAAGCGCCTCGCTGGCAGATCTCTTCAGAGGGCGGTCGCAACTCCTCATCTACCATTTCATGTTCGGGCCTGACTATACGGCGGGGTGTCCCTCCTGCTCCGCGATTGCGGACGGGTTTAACGGATCGGTCATCCATCTGGCTAATCACGATGTTACACTTTCGGCGGTATCGCGGGCGCCGCTTGCGAAGCTGGAGGCTTTCAAGCAGCGGATGGGCTGGACCTTTCCCTGGGCGTCTTCCTTCGGCAGCGATTTCAACTTCGACTTCAATGTCTCGCTCACCGAAAAACAACAGCAAGAGGGGACTGTCGAATACAACTACCGGCGCGAACCGGCGTGGGCGGTGGCCGGGATTGGCGACTCATTGACAAAACGCGGCGAGGACCCTGTCGCCGAACACGCGGACATGACCGGGACCGATGTGGCCACCTATACCCGCGAGAGGCCGGGCATGAGTGCGTTCGTGCTCGAGGACGGCGTGGTTTATCATACCTATGCCACTTATTCACGCGGACTGGACGCCCTCTGGGGCATGTGCCAGTGGTTCGACCGCGCCCCAAGGGGACGCAACGAAAAGGAAGGCGAGTTCTGGCTGCGTCATCACGACGAGTACAACAAGGGTTGAATCATGGATGCCGAAAATGTAAACGGGGAACAGGAGATCGCACGCCCAATGGTTTCCCAGCGAACCTTCTTCGGTGTATCAGCACTGCTCTTCGCCGCAAGCGCGGCGGTGACGGTGGTTTGGTGCGCGTCAATGTCGGCAATGGGCGGGATGACAATGCCCGGAGGCTGGACAATGTCGATGGCGTGGATGCTGATGGACGGACAGACATGGGCCGGTGCCGCGGCGTCGTTCCTCGGCATGTGGGTTGTGATGATGGTGGCCATGATGATGCCATCCCTTGTGCCAATGCTGTGGCGCTACCGCCAGGCCGTAGGCGCGAGAAGCGGGACCCGGCTTGATTGGCTGACAGCGCTGGTGGGTATCGGGTACTTCTTCGTGTGGACCGTGTTCGGAATGGCCGCCTTTCCGTTGGGCGTTGCGCTGGCGGCGATCGAAATGCAGCTACCGGCGCTGGCGCGTACTGTTCCGATCGCGGTCGGGGCGGTCGTCCTAATCGCCGGCGTGCTCCAGTTCACCGCCTGGAAGACACATCACCTTACCTGCTGCCGGCCGGCGTCGGGGCGCTGCCATATGTTGCCAGCAGGCGCCGGCACAGCCTGGCGACACGGCTTGCGCGTCGGCCTCCACTGCAGCTACTGTTGTTCCGGCCTGATGGCGATCCTCCTCGTCATCGGGGTTATGGACCTGCGCGTGATGGCTATCGTGACGGCAGCTATTACCGTCGAACGTCTCTCACCGGCCAGTGAGCGTGTCGCGCGAGCCATCGGGGTCGTTGTCGTCGTTGCGGGGCTGTTTCTGATCGCGCGGACAGCCGGACTCGGATAGTGCATCCCTTAGGAAGTTGCGCGCATCGGATAATCCGGGCTCGGGGGCGTTGTGAACAAGCTTGTACGGCCATGCCGCGCAGATCAGGATATTGATGCGTTTTAATGAATTGTGCGATGATAATATCGCAATTATTGAACCAGAAAGTTCGCCAATGACAGGAAAATACGGATAGTAATATTAACTAAAATAAAACTACAAAAAATGAGGTGTCTCCATTTTTTGTTATAATGGGGAGAGTTGGAAATCTTCCTTTATTCTTTCACTCTATTTAGTCTTCAACCACCACACCCATTGAACAGAACTTGTTGATCCTTTCGGTCACCAATTCGTCCACATTGCGCTCTTTTAGGGTTTTAAGGTCTTTTAAAAGATGTTTTTTTAATATAGCAGCCATTGCAACCGGATCCTGGTGCGCACCGCCGAGGGGCTCTTTAATAACGCCGTCTATTAGCTTATTTTTCAGCATCTCGTTCGAGGTGAGCTTTAAAACTTCGGCTGCCCTTTCCTTGTTTTCCCAGGTTTTCCAAAGAATGGTGGAGCAATTTTCGGGAGAGATTACCGAATACCAAGAATTTTCAAGCATACATACCCTGTCGCCTATAGCCAGTCCCAAAGCACCGCCAGAGGCGCCTTCACCGATAACTACACAAATTACAGGCACGCGCAATACAGACATTTCCATCAGATTTCGCGCTATTGCCTCTCCCTGACCACGCTCTTCAGCTTCAAGGCCCGGAAACGCCCCCGGAGTATCGATCAGGGTGATCACAGGTTTATTAAATTTCTCGGCCAGTTTCATTAATCGCAACGCCTTGCGATACCCTTCGGGATTGGCCATACCGAAATTACGATATTGTCGCTCTTTGGTATTACGTCCTTTTTGATGACCAATAAACATGGCTGTTTGGCCGTTAATGGTTCCAAATCCTCCTATGATCGCTTTATCATCGCCAAAAGTCCGGTCGCCATGCAATTCAATAAAATCATCACACATCAGCTCCAGGTATTGCAGTGTATAAGGCCTTTCGGGATGGCGCGATATCTGAACTTTCTGCCAGCCGCTGAGGTTAGAATATATCTGGCGCTTGGTGGCTTCAAATTTTTCCTGCAACTCATTTAAGGTTGCCGACATGTCCACTTTGGTCTTTTCTTCAACCTGGGTCACTTTATCTATCTGCAACTGCAGATCGGCTAAAGGCTTTTCAAAATCAAAAGTGATCTTCATATGCTTTGTAACGGGCCGCAAATTTAAACAAATCAGTTGGTATATTTTTTAATTTGAAAATTTGTCAATTTGAAGATTTGAAAATAGAAGAGTAGTAAATCGGTTCAATTTTCAAATTAGCACATTCTCAAATTAGTTTTCTTTTTGCAAAGCTTCCAGCTTTTTGATCTGTGCGTTGGTTAAAATTTTTTCGGTGCTATAACATGCCTGCAAAATGGCATTTCTCAACTCACCATAATATAAGCCGGAACGGTTAGCGTAAAAAATAATTACCCCATTGTCCAATAGCCGGGTATGGAAAAGGCTATCGAGCATTTTTTCATTGTGAATGATAAACCCACCCATTTCTACCTTTTTACGATGAAGTTCTGCTGCGATGGTATTTATTTTAGCCACTTGTATAGGGCTTAATGAAAGTTCTTTTTTAAAAAGGAGCACTTTTTCCGGGTGAGGGTAATGGTTTAATTCGGCTACTAATGCCATATCATCCTGGTCCCTGCCTTTTATATAGGCAGTGTAACGCAAATCGCTCAAAGTTTTAATAGGCGAATGTTCAACTGCATCGCCGCCCGGGGGATGTTTGACAACCTTTTTAACAGGCGAATACCTGGCCGCGCTATCAACAGACGGATGTTTCACAACACTATCAACCGGCGAATGTTTCACAAGGCTATCGACTGGTGGATGTTTCGCTAAGGTGTCAACAGGTAAGCGTTTCGCCACACTATCAATCAGCGAATGTTTCACGAGGCTATCGGCGGCCGGATGTTTCACTAAGCTATCAACAGACGAACGTTTCACAACACTATCCGCAGGGGTTTGTGCATTAGCCGCTGTGAAAAAAAATATCGTTAACACAAATATTGGTAGATGTTTTAGCATAGTTGTTATCAGTTCCAAAATTGATGATTTTCATCTCTATTTTTAAATGAAATGAAATAAAACCAAAACAATAATTTATGGCTTAAAGTTTTCCTGGCAAGAATAGGAAGTTATTTATCCTATTTCTAACTTTTCGTAGAGTTCAGAGGTATTCAGAACATGATCGAATCCAAGTGCATGCAAATGTGCCGTGAGCTGTTTATCGCCCGTCCAAAGCCAACCATCTGTTTGAAGTGCAAGCGCGACATAGTTTACATCGAAACGGTCAACGCCAAATGTTAGGCGCTCAGCCTCTTGCCAATGCTGATCTTAAATAAAGGCTTCATCATAAAGCCTGACATTTTTCAGGTAATAATATAGGTCTTCAATGACATTTTCTGCGGATCTTTTGGAGAGCCTAATGATTTTCTCCTGATGTTTGAATAGTTCGATGACAGCAAAATGGCAACTTACCAGTTTTACGGGCAGTTTTGGATGGGAAAGAATTTTTGCCAGTTTGCCGTTCGGTGTTATAAGTGCGCTGAATAAAATATTAGCATCAACAACGATTATCATTTATTTATTAAAACGGTAGGCGTTTTCTTTCAACCAATCTTTGTGGGATTCACGCGCCAGTTCCGCTGCCTGCTCTTCAGTTCCCTGATTTTGTGCGTTTGATTCGATCAATCGAAAATAATCAGCGAATTTTTGTACTTCCTCTATATCAATTAGAGAAGCGTTCAGCCTGATTACAATATCTTGTTTATCGCGTTCAATGATCATGTCAATTTTCCCCTTCTATTATCAAATATAGTGTATTTTTAGCTTTCTGTCAAATTAAGGCGGTAAGCCTCCTTAACAAGCACAACAAGGCATTCTGATAACCTAAAATATCGCTTCTGCAATCTTCCTTGTCGGCCCCGGATTACTCATGGTATAGAAGTGCAGAACGGGTGCACCGAATTCCATCAATTCTTTACATTGATTGATCATCCATTCAATTCCTACCTCCTTTACCTCTTTTTCTGTTTTGCAGGTGTGAACGGCTTCGCTCAGATCTTCTGGTATATCGATATGAAATATTTTGGGCAGGTTGATCAGTTGCTTTGACGAGGTAATTGGTTTTAAGCCGGGAATGATGGGTACGTTAATCCCATTGGCACGGCACTGGTTTACAAATTCGCGGTATTTACTGTTATCAAAAAACATTTGGGTCACTATAAAATCGGCGCCCATATCTACTTTTTGCTTCAGGTATTTAAAGTCGGTTTTAAGGTTAGGCGCTTCGAAATGCTTTTCAGGATATCCTGCAACACCAATGCAAAAATTGGCATTCATTACTTCGTGATCTTCGTATAAATACTTGCCTTTATTCATATTTACCACCTGTTGCAGTAAATCAGTGGCGTAGGAATGTCCGCCGGGCGTAGGTATAAAACCAGAATCGGCCATGCGGGCATCACCACGCAAAACCAGTACATTATCGATCCCTAAAAACTGGAGGTCGATCAGCGCATTCTCCGTTTCTTCCCTGGTAAAACCACCACAAATAAGGTGAGGCACCGCATCGACCTTGTACTTGTTCATAATGGCGGCACAAATGGCAACCGTGCCGGGGCGTTTGCGATAAGATACTTTTTCCAGCAGACCATTGTCGTGCTGTTTGTAAATATAATCCTCCCTGTGATAGGTAACATCGATAAACGGCGGGTTAAACTCCATCAGCGGATCGATGGCGTTATAAATGCTTTGTATGCTATTACCCTTAACCGGCGGCAATAATTCAAATGAAAAAAGTGTTTTGCCTTTGGCGTTTTGTATGTGTTCGGTTATCCTCATGCCCCCTGACCCCCTGAAGGGGGAGTTTTTTAATTGTGATAATATTTTTCTGTGTTCAAATATAATATAGTTCTCCCCCTTCAGGGGGCTGGGGGGCTTAATAATTTAAGTTAGGCCCCATCCATCTCTCTACAGTTTCGACAGACATTCCCTTGCGCTTTGCGTAATCTTCTATTTGATCTTTGCTGATTTTACCCAGGCCAAAGTAACGCGACTGCGGGTGTGCAAAATAGAACCCGCTAACGGATGCTGCCGGTGTCATGGCCAGGCTTTCGGTGAGGTGCATGTGCGCATTGTCTTCGGTCTTTAGCAGATTGAATAACGTTGTCTTTTCGGTATGGTCCGGGCATGCCGGATAGCCCGGTGCAGGACGAATACCCTGGTAGGTTTCCCTGATCAGTTCTTCCGTGCTTAAGGTTTCATCTTTGGCATACCCCCAGTATTCACGCCGCACCAGTTCGTGCATTTTTTCAGCAAAAGCTTCTGCAAGGCGGTCAGCTAATGCTTTGGCCATAATGCTGTTATAATCATCATGGTCCTTTTCAAATTCTGCCACCAGTTCTTCGCAGCCAATTCCGGCAGTCACCGCAAAACCGCCCCAATAATCGGGCACGCCGCTATCTTTTGGCGCAATGAAATCAGACAAAGCATAATAAGGTTCGCCCTTAACTTTTTCGGACTGCTGCCGCAGGGTGTGGATGCGGGTTAATAGCTCAGTGCGACTCTCATTGGTATATAATTCAATATCGTCTCCTACGCTATTGGCAGGCCAGAAACCGATCACCCCATTTGCCTGCAGCAGTTTTTCCTTTACTATTTTATTTAAAAGTGTTTGGGCATCATCAAAGAGTTTTTTAGCCTCAACGCCAACATGCTTATCGTTAAATATCTTCGGATAACTGCCACGCAGTTCCCAGGTATGGAAGAAAGGCGTCCAGTCGATATAAGGCAATAATTCTTCTAAAGGATATGCTTCAATAACCTTAGTGCCTGTAAAAGTTGGTTTTGTCGGAACCGCCCCGTTTAAATTGATCTGCAGTTTTAAATTCCGCGCTTCTTCAATACTTACGAAGCGTTTATCCGACCGTTTATTTAAATGGGCTTCCCGTGCTTTCTCGTACTCATCCTTTGTGTTTTTTATAAAATCATCGCGCAGATCCTTATTCATCAGGTTGCTGCAAACGCCAACGCTGCGTGAGGCATCCAACACATGTATAACGCCATGAGAATAGTTTGGCGCTACCTTTACCGCGGCATGTATGCGCGATGTTGTGGCGCCGCCAATGATCAAAGGGATAGTGAAGCCCTCGCGCTCCATCTCTTTGGCAAAATGAACCATTTCGTCCAGTGATGGGGTTATCAAACCGCTCAGACCGATAATATCCACCTGCTGTTTCCTGGCTTCCTCAATAATGCGCTGCGCCGGAACCATTACGCCAAGATCTATCACCTCGAAATTATTACAGGCCAAAACAACGCCCACTATATTTTTACCAATATCGTGCACATCACCCTTTACAGTCGCCATTAAAACCTTTCCGGCATTAGCGCGACTCGCGGTACTATCTTCGCCTGCATCTATTACCCTTTGCTTTTCCAATTCGATAAAGGGCAATAAATAGGCAACGGCTTTCTTCATCACCCGCGCTGATTTTACAACCTGCGGCAAAAACATCTTGCCGGCGCCAAACAGGTCGCCCACTACGTTCATGCCGTCCATTAAGGGGCCTTCAATCACTTCAAGGGGTTTATCGAATTTCTGTCGTGCCTCTTCCACGTCATCATCCAGGTATTCAATAATCCCTTTAACCAGGGCATGTGATAACCGCTTTTCAACCGGATCTTTGCGCCATTCCTCATCGCGCACAATTTCTTTGCCTTTTGTTTTTATGGTATCAGCAAACTCCACGAGGCGTTCGGTTGCATCCGGGCGACGGTTGAGCAATACGTCCTCCACAAGTTGCAGCAGATCTTTTGGTATCTCCTCGTAAACCTCCAGCATCCCGGCATTTACGATACCCATATCTAGCCCGGCTTTGATGGCGTGATACAAAAATGCGGAGTGCATAGCCTCGCGCACCACATTATTGCCCCGGAATGAGAATGAAATATTACTTACACCGCCACTCACTTTTGCTAAAGGCAGGTTTTGTTTGATCCAGCGGGTCGCCTCAATAAAATCGACGGCATAATTATTATGTTCTTCTAAACCGGTAGCTACCGTTAAAATATTAGGGTCGAAAATTATATCCTGGGGCGGGAAACCTACCTCATTCACCAAAATATCATAACACCGCTGGCAAATTTCGATGCGCCGGGCCAGAGAATCTGCCTGCCCGCTTTCGTCAAATGCCATCACCACCACGGCGGCACCGTAACTTAATATTTTACGTGCCTGTTCTCTAAACTTGTCTTCTCCTTCTTTTAAAGAAATAGAATTAACAATTCCTTTGCCCTGTAAACATTTTAAGCCTGCTTCTATCACGGTCCATTTTGATGAATCCACCATGATAGGCAGTTTGGCAATATCAGGTTCAGACGCTATCAGGTTCAAAAATTTGACCATGGCCGCTTCGGAATCAATCATTCCCTCATCCATGTTCACATCGATCACCTGTGCTCCGCCTTCAACTTGCTGACGAGCAACCACCAATGCGCCTTCATAATCCTCTCCCAAAATCAGTTTAGAGAATTTGGGTGATCCGGTGATATTGGTACGTTCGCCAATATTGGCAAAGTTGGTTTCAGGAGTAAGGGTAACAGCTTCCAGTCCGCTTAACCTTAAATAGGGCTCAGTATCCGGAAGCTTGCGGGGTGTGCCTTTTGCTGCTTTCTCAGCAATGCAGCGTATATGGTCGGGTGTGGTGCCACAGCAACCACCTACTATATTAACCATACCCGAGCCGATAAAATCTTCTATAAAATTCGCTGTTTCATGCGGCATTTCATCATAGCCACCAAATTCATTCGGCAACCCGGCGTTAGGATAGGCGGAAATAAACACATTGGCTTTTTCAGAAAGTTCTTCCAAATGTGGACGCATTTCCTTTGCCCCCAAAGCGCAATTCAGGCCCACTGATAAGAGGTTAGCATGGCGGACTGAATTCCAGAATGCCTCAACTGTCTGGCCGGAAAGTGTACGGCCCGAGGCGTCAGTAATGGTACCGGATATCATAATGGCCCCCAACCCCTTGAAGGGGGCGTAGTAGAGCCCTTTAGACTTGCATTCGTTTTCGTAACGTTTTATTGCATAGAGTGCTGCTTTCGCATTTAATGTATCGAATATGGTTTCGATCAGTAAAAGATCAGATCCGCCATCTACCAGCCCGCGTACCTGTTCATAATAGGCTTCGGCCAAATCGTCAAATGTTACGGCGCGATAACCCGGGTCGTTCACATCAGGCGACATGGACGCCGTGCGGTTGGTTGGGCCGATAGCGCCTGCAACAAAGCGCGGCCTATCGGAAGATTTTTTATTGTATTCGTCCACTACCTCGCGGGCAAGGCGGGCACCTTCATAACTTAGTTCGTAAGCTAAGCCTTCCAGGTGATAATCCGCCAGCGAAATACGCTGGGTACTGAAAGTATTGGTTTCGATAATATCGGCGCCGGCTTCTATATACTCCGCATGTATTGCTTTGATGATATCGGGGCGGGTAATATTAAGCAGGTCGTTATTGCCCCGCAGATCAGACGGGTGATCACGGAAGCGCTCCCCGCGGAAATCCTCTTCCGTCAGCTGATACCGTTGGATCATGGTACCCATTGCGCCGTCAATTACCAGTATACGTTTTTTTAATTCTTCTCTAATATCCATTTTCTTCAGTTGGCGGTCGCCGCTTTTCAGTCGGCGGTTTCCTGTTCGCAGTTCGCAACGTCAGCATGAAAAATCCACAATATAAAACTGCAAACTGTCAACTGAATACTGCAAACTGAAATTAGCTTATATCGAAAAGTCGGGTGTAATGTTGACTTTCGCTTATCTTTCCTATCCTTTTATAGCGGATAAGTAGAACGTAGCACCTTGTAAGCACAGGTTGCTAAGACTTCGCAGGGTCTAATCCCTCCGTCTTTCTCTATAAGCA
>JANYAB010000123.1 GCA_025355225.1 Bacteroidota bacterium | reverse complement strand
GCAATACCGCCGGTTCCATACCCAACATAAATACGATCGGCATCTGCATCATAACGAACGTCATCGGCATCATCGCTAAACTTGATAGTGCCTGTCTTTTTCAAGGTCGCTGCATTATAAAAAATGCATTCGCCGGTTCCGCCATTGGCCACAAAAATTTCCGAATGTTTGGCGATATAAGCTACACCCTGGGGCTCATCCAATCCCTGAATGCTCCCAACAACCTTTCCGTTTTTCAAATCAACAATTTCAACTGTATTGTTTCCTAAAGCCGCGACATAAGCAATCTGATCTTTAAGATTAATATCAATATGATCAATACGGCCTTTTACACCGGGTAAATTTATTGATTGTTGTAAAGTTAAAAGCTGTTTCCCTGATTCGTTTTGCGCCTGGCAACTGTTTACTGCGGCTGATAAGCATAGGAGTAATAGTCCTATTACTGTTTTTTGTTTCGACACCCAATTATTATGATCTTGCATAGTTCTAACTTAGACAATCAAACTTACTATTAGTTTCTGTTCGCTTTCTGTGGCTTTCAATGTAACAGCTTGATCCTTACCCCCGCATTAATAACTACACCATCTAAGGGAGCATAAATGTCCCTGAAACCCGGATTGCTGATGCTGCCGGTATAAATATTCTCCCAACGTGTTTGCCTGCGGTCTGTCAGGTTTTCGCCGTTAATAAATATATCGAGGTGTTTCCACATTTTTTGTACCAATAGGCCAAAAGTGATATACCCCTTACCGTTGGTTCCATCACTTAAGAACTGAGGTCCGGTATAATAGCTTTCTGCACCGAAGCGGAAACTATTTTCAATCTCATAAGTCGCATCAAAGCTGACCCGGTTTTTGGGTGTCAGTGTTTGCTGGCTAACCTGGTTGTTGTAGTGCTGTTTGGCGTCTGTATAAGTATAACCTACATAAAAACCCAGGTCATCCATTGTCAGTTTAATATTCGTTTCCGCACCCTGCGAACTGAGATAACCAGGCGCATTAATAAATGCGTTGTTTTGCAAGATCAGCGCATGGTTAACCTTGGTATAAAAGAACAATTGGTTGATACTAACAAAGGCATCACCCGCCGCACTTCGGTAGTTGATATCACCATTCAAACCGTAGGATTGCTCCGCTTGTGTACTGCCGATATTAAGCGGTTTAACATTTTGATAACCGTCCTGTTCAACCTGGTCATTAAACAATGCAGGCATTTTGTAGCCTAAACCACCGCCGATTCGGCTGGTCAGCTTGTCGTCTATTTTAAATAAGGCGTTTATACGGGGTAAAATAAAAAGTCCGTTGGATGGTTCAGCTGGTGCCGGAGTATTGCCATCTATCCTTACCCCGCTTTCTAAAGAGAACCAGTCGTTTGCCTTGTAGGTGTTCTGTATAAACGCGCCCAAAGTTGTCTGGTTATAGCTCAAATTGCTTTGTGGAGGTTGAGCGGTAAATTTATCGCTGACCAGGTTGACACCGGCCACCCAACTGGCACGTTTACCATTTTGCACGT
Organism: Bacteroidota bacterium; assembly: GCA_025355225.1. Taxonomy (GTDB): domain Bacteria; phylum Bacteroidota; class Bacteroidia; order Sphingobacteriales; family Sphingobacteriaceae; genus Mucilaginibacter. The sequence goes on along the minus strand of JANYAB010000123.1, from coordinate 902 downwards.
AATTGACTTCTGTAAATGAAGATAGCTGTCTGCCTTTAAAATTAAAGCTGGATTCGCCAAGTTCCCGGTCAAAATAGCCAACAGTATTTTTAATATTAATTTGCCTGGTACTATCAATTTTATGGGTAAAAGATAACTGGGTTGAAAACCGGAAAGTTTTATTTCGTTCGAAATATTTGTGAATGCTATCCGCATGCCCGTTGATCACCTGCATATCTCCACCATAACGATTCTCATAAGTGGTATTTATGCCGAACCAGCCAGAATTGTGATCATCGACATAAAAAAACACTTTGGGATTAATAGTAAAACGATCGGTTTTAGGTATAGCCGTAAAACCAGTATTTGAAGGATCATAAGCACCATTGTAATTATAAGAACCGAATATAGTTGTACCAATATGCTGCCATTTCTGCGCATAGTAGCCGCTTGCATCAGCCCCTTTGGCACTGGTGCCGTTTAATAGAAAAGTAAGCTCCGGAGCTTTTCCAGGTGTCTTACTGATCATGTTGACCAGGCCGGCAATAGCACCGCCGCCATATAAAGTAGAGGCAGATCCTTTAATAAATTCCACTTGTTTTAAGTCGAGCGGGCTTATCTGCAATAAACTTAAATTACCAGAAAAGCCAGCATATAACGGCATACCATCCTGAAGTAATTGTGTGTAGCGGCTGTCTAATCCCTGAAAGCGAAAGTTCGCCGTTCCGCTTACGGCGGAAGTTTGCTGCACCTGGATGCCAGTTGTCTCGCCGAGAAGCATTTTTATGTCACCTGGCCGCATCGTGCTTTTTTCGTCCAGTTCTTCTAAAGGCAATGCCTCTATACGTGTCGGTATATCCCGCAGATTTTGATTGGTACGGGTGGTTTGAACGGTCACTTCTGCCAGTTCCCCCGTTGCTAAC
>JANYAB010000098.1 GCA_025355225.1 Bacteroidota bacterium | reverse complement strand
CACTTTTGCTCTATATCTTTAAATTGATAGTCCATTGTTGTAATTTCCGCCTGTGAGGTTGCGAAATTAAGAAAATCCCTACGAGTTTGGTAGTTAATTGGTGATTAGTTGATTGGGTTTGATTAAGTTGTATTGGAATTGAGTAAATCCTTTATACATAGCAATCAAGGTTCAGACAAATCGCTCTTTTATATACTCCGTCCCCTCTTCCAAAAATTGTTGCCAAATAGCATCCGGCTGCCATACTTCCTCAATCAATTCCTGCATTTCTTCTTCATTTAACTTTTTGGCAGATAATAAATATAGACCTGTAAATACGGAAGCCCGGTAATTTGCTGCACAATGAACCAATGTTTTATCATTGGCATGTTCATTCATCTTATCTATAAATAACGTCAGGTCATCTATTTGCGGGTTATCAAACAGTACCGGAATATGATGATAGGTAATTCCGAGGTCTTTTACTGAAGCTGCCTCATCTGTCAGTGCGTATTTACCGTCAAGCAAACCTAAATTGATCACTACTTTGTAGCCATCTGCAGCAACTGATGGCAATTGGCCTTCCCTCGGTTGTCCCGAGCAAGCCAGCAGATCAGACACTTTATGGAAATTATAAATTGCACTCATTTTGGAATAGAATTAACTTTAACAACCCGGCGGATTTTAAATGTCGATTATTTATTTGCGATAATAACAAGTAAGTATTACAAAGCCAAACGTTTTATCTAATTCCTGGAGGCCGAGGTCAAAGATTTTGGGGATGGGGAGGTTTTAAATATCATGTTTCCGGGGATTAGATTGCCCAAACTTAAAAACTTGAATAAAAAATAGATATTTCATATGAACAAAGAGCCAGGAAAAATAAGCCTGCAGCAGTTTATCTTGATTCCTGGCTCGTATTTCTTAATTCGTATTTGGTATTCCCTAAGCTGAAAGGCCCGTGCTTCCTGACTGATAAGTATTATTTAATATTAGAAGCTTTTTTATTTAACTTATTGGTATTATATTTGTTATGAATAGAAGAAAAAAAAGCCTTGTCATGAAAATAAAATTTCGACTCACCCTTTTGCTGCTAATCGGCGCAGCATTTATTTATACGGCATGTAATAAAACCAGTAATAAACCTGCATCAAAAACAGTGGGAGCGGATGTGGTAAGCAGCCAGCTCGCATTAAACCTTGCGCGATCATTAAGCGGTTCTTACGGTGGGGTCAATATTAAAAATGGAATAAGTTCGCCGACGTTTCTCACGAACAAAAATTCAGGCCGCACAATAAATACCCTTAATCCATTATGTGGTTTTATAGCCGATTCGGTGTTAAATTATGATTCTGTAATTGATACCACAACATCGCACACACAAGGAAGATATAAATTTTTCTTTATTTGCACCGGCGGAAATATCTCAGGTTTCCATGCTACTGATTCTTTAAAAACAACAGGAACCACTCCGGGATATTCTTTTATTTATAACGTTATTCAGAATTATGACATTAAGGGATTAAATCCCGGCAATACGCTTATTTCTGTCAATGGGAACTTAATGTCGGATGTTGATTTGACTTATAATAAAGCCGGTTTTAAACCAACCTCAATTCATACTAATTATGTTTTAACAGGTTTAACTATTGATTTGACAAATGGCGGAGATATAACAGCCGGCACGGCAACCTTTGTCACAACAGGAAGCACCAATTATGGTCCCTGGAATTATGCCGGGTCAATTGTGTTTTTAGGTAATCATAAAGCTGATATCATTATCAATGGAATAACCTATCATGCGGATCTGCTTACCGGTATAATCACCTAAAATAGGATAACCTTAAAATATAAAGCTTTCTTCGGGACACTGAAGGGAGCTTTTTTATTTAGTAGCTAACCCCGAACTATCGCTATTAAGTAAAATCCGTATACTTGTTAAGCATGAAGAAACTTTTATTCAACCTTACTTTCCAGGTGTTTATTGCCATATTACTGGGTATAGCAGTAGGCCTTTATTTTAAACAGTTTGCCCCAACAGCCCAGCTTATAAGCAAAACTTTCATCAGCATGGTTACTATGCTGATAGCCCCTATTATATTTTTTACCATTGTGTTGGGTATTGCCGGGATGAGCGATATGAAAAAAGTGGGCAGGGTAGGTGGTAAGGCCCTGCTGTATTTTGAAATAGTTACCACATTGGCGCTAATTATAGGGGTAACGGTAGCGAATCTTGTAAAACCGGGCGAAGGATTTGTTAGCCATGTAGCGGCTGATACTTCTAAACTGGTGACTTATCAGAAAGCGGCCGCTGAAATGCACTGGGGCGATTTTATCACGCACATTGTTCCATCCAACGCATTTGACGCTTTCGCTAAGGGCGATATTTTGCAAGTACTTTTCTTCGCGGTATTATTTGGTTTTGGATTGAGCCGGATGGGTGAGGCGGGTAAGCCCGTTCTCGGTTTATTTGACATGCTATCCAAAGTGTTTTTCAATATCATGCACATCGTTATGAAGGTGGCGCCCATTGGCGCTTTCGGTGGAATGGCGTTTACCATAAGTACTTACGGAGTGAGTACCCTTAAGCCGCTTGGCTTGCTGATGGGCTCCGTTTATATTACCATGTTCCTGTTTATTTTCGTGGTCCTTAACCTGATCTGTTACTTTTACAAATTCAGCCTGGGGCAATATCTTAAATTTATAAAGGAAGAAATACTTATTGTTTTCGGGACATCTTCATCAGAACCAGCCCTTCCCGGCATGATGGAGAAGCTGGAGAAATTCGGCTGTTCCAAATCGGTAGTAGGTTTGGTTATTCCTACAGGGTACTCCTTTAATTTGGATGGGACTACCATCTATCTGTCCATGTCGGTAATCTTTTTGGCGCAGGTTTTTCACATTCCATTATCATTGGGGCAGCAGTTAAGAATAATAGCTATCCTTATGCTAAC
>JANYAB010000082.1 GCA_025355225.1 Bacteroidota bacterium | reverse complement strand
GTCCAGCGCACCCACATAAAAAAGAAGATGAATGCAAATATCTTAATGAAGAGTGCAATAACACCCAAAATGGTAACCCAATTATGAGCAAGCCCCAATCCATGAATAAAGGGGAAATTGTATCCCCCAAAATATAGGGTGGACATCACCGCCGAAGATATGAACATGTTAATATACTCCGAAAACAAGTAAAAACCAAGCTTCATAGATGAGTACTCCGTATGATAACCACCAACCAGTTCCGTTTCGCACTCGGGCAGGTCAAACGGTGTGCGGTTGGTTTCTGCAAAGGCGCAAACTATGAAAATAAGGAAGCCCAGCGGCTGATAAACTATATTCCAACGCCACCCGTGCTGCTGCGCGGCTATTTCCTTTAGACTTAGCGTACCTGTTACCATTAATAAAGCAATGATAGAAAGGCCCATCGCAATTTCGTAACTGATATTTTGCGACGCGGCACGTATAGCACCCAGTAGGGAATATTTATTATTTGAAGCCCAGCCGCCGATCATTACACCATATACCCCTAACGAAACTACGCCGAGTATATACAATATACCAACATTAATATCTGTTATCTGCAAATCAATAACACGCGAACCGATGGTCAATTTTTCGCCCCAGGGAATAACGGCAGAGCCAATAAGGGCAGTCATTATCGCCAGCGACGGGCCAACGATAAATAAAAATCCGCTGGCATTGGCCGGGATGATCTCTTCCTTGAGGAACATTTTTGCGCCATCGGCAAAGGGCTGAAATATCCCAAACGGGCCTGCACGGTTTGGACCAACCCTGTCCTGGAAAAATGCGGCTATCTTACGCTCGGCGTAGGTAGAATACAAAGCAACCACCAGGCTGATCACAAATATGATCAGGATCAAAGCAAATCTTATTATTATATCTCCGGTTTCCATTATAAGCGTGTCTCCCGTTCAAATTGTTCTTTATTGGCTTCCATCAAAACAAGGTTTGTTTTCACTACCGGCAGCGGATGCAAAGTTTCGTAATGATTTGAGTTCATCACCGACGTGTTAGGCACCTTACGCGGCCCTTCTATTACCCAGTCTTCAGTTTTCTTTTTATCAAAACGGCAGGTATTGCAAATAAATTCCGCTACTTCGCCGTACACATCTTTACGACCGGTTACGCGCAAAACGTCTTCGCCTTTGTACCATAGGGTAACTTTACCGGCACATTTATCACAATCGCGATGCGCTTCAACAGATTTTGTGAACCAGACTCGGTTTTTGAACCGGAAAGTTTTATCGGTTAAAGCGCCTACCGGACATACGTCGATCATATTACCCGAGAAGTCGTTATCAACTGCGTGTTTGATATAGGTTGATATTTCGGAATGATCGCCCCTGTTCAAAATGCCATGTATACGGTGGTCTGTAAGTTGGTCGGCAACAAAAACACAACGGTAACACAGGATACAGCGCGTCATGTGGAGCTGGATATTATCACCGATGTCAATCTTTTCAAATTTACGGCGATCGAATTCGTAGCGGGTTTTTGCCGCGCCATGATCAAAAGCTAAATTCTGCAGATCGCATTCACCAGCCTGGTCACAAATTGGGCAATCAAGCGGATGGTTGACCAATAACATTTCAACTATCCCTTTACGTGCTTCAATTACTTCAGGCGATGTGATGTTTTGCACCTCCATACCCTCCATTACTGTAGTACGGCACGATGCCACAAGCTTGGGCATAGGGCGGGGGTCTTTTTCAGAGCCTTTGCTCACCTTTACCAGGCAGGTGCGGCATTTACCGCCGCTATCTTTCAATTTGGAATAATAACACATTGCTGGCGGAACAACATCACCACCTATCTGCCTCGCGGCATTCAGGATCGTTGTTCCGGGTTCTACTTCAATGGGTATTCCGTCTATAGTTACTTTCATTAATTTAGATTCAAAATAAAACTAACCTCTTTAACCCCTGTCTCTGGTGGTCCAAATCTCAATGTTATATTCGCGCCTTCCATAAACGGGATTTTTTCTATTGTCTCTTTTACAACGTCGTATAATTTTTTTGCATCCGGCCCATATAAATAAAAGGAACCGTCGCTGTTGTCCATGGCCATTTCATGTCCATCATATTCTCCTAACCCACTTTCATCTACTAAGACTCTGAGTTTATCAGACAATTTATAAAATGGTTCGTCTTCGACAAGACCATAATTAAATTCGATTATAACTGCTTGGTCCTTAGTCATTATTATATCTTTTATCATCCAGCCCCCTCTAGATCTCTCCAGGTAGGGGAGACTTTTATTAAGCCCTCCCTTCCGGGGAGGGTTTGGGTGGGGCTTACGCCGTCTCTAATTTTTTTAACGGATCGGCATAATGCGCCAGTCCATAATTTCTTGATAGCGCTTCGGATGCATTGGTAACATGCCACTCAAATTCGTCCCTGAAGTGGCGAATGGCACTGGCCACCGGCCATGCTGCCGCGTCACCCAGCGGGCAAATAGTATTCCCCTCAATCTTTTTCGATACATCAACCAATAGGTCCATGTCACTCATTTTGCCATGACCATATTCCAACCGATGCAACACTTTTTCCATCCATCCTGTACCTTCACGGCATGGCGAACACTGTCCGCAGCTTTCATGATGATAAAAGCGTGTGAAGTTCCAGGTATTGCGCACAATGCACTGATCTTCGTCAAAGGCAATAAAGCCACCCGAGCCCAGCATAGTGCCACTAACAAAACCGCCATCGGACAGCGATTCATAGCTCATCAGTCGTGGTTCGTTGTTTATTGTTTTAAGGAAAAGATTAGCCGGCAAAATAGGTACCGATGAGCCACCGGCAACCACCGCTTTTAAGCGTTTCCCATTGGCAATTCCACCGCAATATTCATCCGAATACAAAAATTCTTCAGCAGGCAAACCAAGGTCAATTTCGTATACCCCGGGTCTTTTTACATTACCCCCTGCCGAGATCAATTTGGTGCCGGTACTGCGGCCAATTCCGATTTTTGAGTATTCTTCGCCACCATCATTGATGATGGGAACAACAGCGGCTATTGATTCTACGTTATTAACCACCGTTGGGCAGCCATATAACCCTGCGATAGCCGGGAAAGGGGGTTTGATGCGGGGATTGCCACGCTTACCTTCCAGGGATTCCAATAACGCAGTTTCTTCACCGCATATATAAGCACCGCCTCCGGGATGAACATATAACTCCAGATCGTAACCTGTTCCTAAAATGTTTTTCCCTAAAAACCCTGCATTTTTTGCCTCGGCAATTGCTTTTTCAAGAATGCGTATTTGCGGCATCATTTCGCCGCGTACATAGATATAAGAAACATGGGCGCCCAGGGCAAAGCTGGAAACGATCATTCCCTCGATCAATAGATGGGGGATGTAATTCATTAAATATCGATCCTTAAAAGTGCCTGGTTCGGATTCATCAGCATTACAAACCAGGTAACGGGCGGTGTTTTCGGGTTTAGCTAAAAAGCTCCATTTCATCCCGGTAGGGAAACCAGCCCCGCCGCGGCCACGCAGGCCCGACTTTTTAACTTCCTCAACTATCTCGTCAGGTGATAAGGTCTTTAAGGCCTTCTCAACAGCAGCGTAACCTCCTTTTGACCGGTAGACAGCAAAGGTGTTTATGCCGGGTACGTTTATATGTTCTAAAAGTAATTTGCGTCCCATTATATTTAATAAATCTTGTTGGTCACATTGTAATAATTAATATGCCTTACAATGCAGGTAATAAACGCTATAATCATCAGCGGCGCCAAAATTATTGGATACTTCGTTAATCCATCAGTTTCGTATATCATACACGAAACGAGGACGAAGATTAAATCCGCTAATATAACGTCGGTTCTGCTCATGCTAATTATTGCTTTTTGCTTTTAGTCCGTTGATCAATGCATCAACAGAATCGTTAGTCAGGTTTTCATAAAAAGTATATTCCGGACCTATTTGCAAAACCGGTGCATAGCCGCAGGCGGCCAGGCATTCTACCCCGCGCCAGCTAAATAAGCCGTCAGGTGTTACTTCGCCTTCTTTTACGCCCAGCTTTTGCTCAATATGATCCATTATCTTTTCGGCGCCTACAAGGCAGCATGGACCGGTACGGCAAACCTCGAGTACATATTTGCCTTGCGGGCGTAAAAAGTACATACTGTAAAAGGTAGCCACTTCATATACTTCGATAGGCTGAATATTCAGATAGGCGGCTACCTTATCCATGGCCGGGGCGCTTAGCCAGCCAAAGGCGGCTTGTACTAAATGCAGTATCGGCAGCAAGGCCGATTTCTGCTTTCCCTTGGGATAGCGGCTTGCTACATCAGCAAACTGAGTTAACAATTCCGGCGAAAACTCAACCGGTACGCTCGTGTCTTCTACTTTAAGCATCTAATTCTCCGGCAATAACATTTAAACTACTCATATTAATTATCGCGTCCGAAAGCAGCATCCCGCGACTCATCGGCGCATACATCTGGTAATTGATAAAACTTGGCCTGCGGAAATGCAAACGGTATGGCGTGCGGCCTCCGTCATTCACCAGGTAAAAACCCAACTCTCCATTGGCGCCTTCAACTGCGTGATAAACTTCAGTATTCGGGGTAGGCACTTCGCCCATCACGATCTTAAAGTGATATATAAGGGCCTCCATATTGTTGTACACTTCTTCCTTTGGAGGTAAATAAAATTCAGGTACATCAGCATGAAAGATATCCGATGGTTCTTTCGCGATTTTTTCCAAAGCCTGTTCTATCATGCGTAAGCTTTGCCACATTTCTGCATTACGCACCAAAAAGCGATTAAAAACATCCCCATTGGTTCCAACAGGCACCTCAAAGTCGAAATCCTCATATGAACTGTACGGCTCCATGGCACGCACATCATAATCAACACCAGCGGCGCGCAGCAAAGGGCCGCTCCAGCTATAACTTAAGGCGGTTTCAGCATCTACTGCGGCTACATCTTTGGTACGGTCTATAAAAATCCTGTTGCGGTTAAACAGGTTTTCAAATTCTTTTAATCCTACGGCAAATTCCTTTAAAAACTTGCGTGTTTTATCGAAAGCGATATGATTAAAGTTGCGCTCAAAACCGCCTATGCGGCCAATATTAGTCGTAAGGCGCGATCCGCAGATCTCCTCGTATATCTCGTAAATATGCTCACGATATACCATCAGGTACATAAAACCGGTATAAGCGCCTGTATCAACACCCAATACACCATTGCAAACTATATGATCAGAGATACGGGCAAGCTCCATGATAATAACGCGCAGGTAATCAACGCGTTTAGGCATTTGAATGCCTAAAAGTTTTTCAACCGTCATGTGCCAGCCCATGTTATTGATAGGCGACGAACAATAGTTCATTCTGTCTGTCAGGGGAGTGATCTGGTAGAACGGCCTATGCTCGGCAATTTTTTCAAATGCGCGGTGAATATAGCCTATGGTCGATACGCCGCTAACTATACGCTCGCCATCCAAAGTCAGCACATTCTGAAACACGCCATGCGTTGCAGGATGCGTAGGCCCAAGGTTAAGGGTCGAGTACTCGGTCTGCGGGTCGTTATCTGTATATACAGGATGATTCCTCATTTTATCTTCCGAAAAAATAATCTCTTTTATCAACACGGTTAGGATCTTCCAGCGGGTATTCTTTTCGCATCGGGAAAACCGTCATGTCATCAATGTTTAAAATTCTGCGCAGATCAGGATGTCCGTCAAATACCACCCCAAAAAAATCATAGGTCTCGCGTTCCATCCAGTTTGCGCCATTCCAAAGCACAGTGGCCGTTGGCATATGTACGTCGCCATCGGCAACAAAAACCTTTATCCGGATGCGCACATTATTTACCAGGCTATGCAGATGATAGATAATGCCTATCGGCTTTTCCTGCTCCGGGTAATGAATGGCGGTAAGATCTGTTAAATAAATGAACTGCAGCGTAGGGTCGGTCTTTAAAAAAGTTAAAAGATCAATTATGCTTTCCCGACTGGTTTCAATAGTCAATAATCCGAAGGGCTCAGTAACCGATGTTATATCGTCAAACTTATTTTTGATGCTGTTGAGCAGCTCTTCGTTAGTTATCTTAGCCATTATTGGATTCCGTATGAAGCTAATAATTTTTGGTATTCGGGGGTGCTCCTTCTACGAAGAGACTCCGTTTGTACCAATTTTTGAATGTCTATAAATCCGTCTATAACGGCTTCCGGACGCGGTGGGCAACCCGGTACATATACATCAACGGGTATTATTTCATCAATACCCTGCAGCACCGAATATGTATCAAATATACCGCCGCTTGAAGCACAGGCACCCATAGCCAATACCCAGCGCGGCTCGGCCATTTGGATATATACCTGCCTTAAAACCGGCCCCATTTTTTTTGAGATGGTCCCCATTACCATCAGCAGATCTGCCTGGCGGGGAGAAAAACTTAAACGCTCTGCACCAAATCTCGACAAATCATAATGCGATGCCATGGTGGCCATAAACTCGATACCACAGCAAGAAGTTGCAAAAGGAAGTGGCCACAATGAGTAGGAACGTGCCAGGCCGACTGCCTTATCAAGCGATGTGGCAAAGAAACCTGCGCCTTCTACACCTGGAGGAGCTTCAACAATTTGAATATCACTCATGATCTACATAAATAGAATAAACTCATTATCGCTTGCGATAACGAGTACAAATTTACAACAAATAACCTTGTAATGTGTACACTATGCAAGGCTAAATATATTTAGAATTAGTCTAAACAGGCCCTGCCCGGGGCTATTAATCCCAGTCCAAAGCACCCTTTTTGATAACATAGATAAAACCGAGCAGAAGCGTGGCCATAAAAATGAACATTTCGATCATCCCATCTGTCCCTAACTCCCTGAAATTAACGGCCCAGGGATACATAAAAATCACTTCAACATCGAACAATACGAACAATATCGCCACCAAAAAATATTTAATGGAAATAGGCGTGCGCGCATTACCAATAACCTCGATACCCGACTCGAAAGGGGTCAATTTATCACTGGTTGCGCGTTTTGGACCAATTTTGTGCGTTACAAACATGGTGGTGACCACGAAACCCACAGCCACAATCATTTGAAATATGATGGGTAAATAACTTACAGGTAAACTCTGTGCTTCCATGGTGCAAATATAGCAATGAATAAACAATAAAAAAGCCCCCGGTTCCGATAACTATCAGGCCGGGGGCTTAAAATTTTCAATAACTATTTACTTTTTGAGCCGCCGCCCTTGCGTTTAAAATACTCCAACGCCTGTTTGTTGTTGGGGTCGTTTTCGCGTGCCTTAGAAAAGTTTTCATTGGCTTTGGCATCGTCCTTTTCTTTAAACTCATAATAGGCACCTAAATAAGAATATGCTTCGGCTAAAAACGGTTTGTCGGTGTCCTTAGGCCCTTTTGCATTTATCAGGCTTATATATTGTTCGTAGTAAGGTTTTGCCAAACCCTTTGTTGTATTTCTGTCTGGTTCTCTAAAATCATTTACTCTCGCCTGATATAATGCAACTATGGCGATGGGCGTTGATGCTTTGTGCTGGATATAACTAAATGCCGTATCGGCTTTAGTTAACAAAGAGGTATCCGGCGCAGCCTTCGTTTTTGCAGTATTAAAATACTGTGTATTAAAAGCCTTATAATAACTCATACCTTCTGATAAATAATCATTAAGGGTAGTTTTCCTGGATTTTTGTATAAACACCTTGTACGCATCACCGGCTTCAATATACTTTTGTTCTTTAAATAAAGATTTTGCTATTTCGCCATACACATCTACCTGCGTAGTATCTAATTCTAAAGCTTTACGCAAATCGCGGACACCCACGGAGTCTTTATTAGAAGCAAGTTCCAAACGACCTAAATACAAATAATCACGCGGAATAACCCGTTTAGGATCTGCTTTGGTAACCCAGGTTTCCATCGCAGTTAAACCGGCAGCATAGTCCTTATTCTCAAAAGCAGCATAACCTAAATAGCGGTAAGCCCTCAGATTGGAATTAGCAGATTTTGCCAAATCGGCCGCTACCTGTTGCAATGTTTTAAAGTCGCCGGCATTTATAAGGAAGTCGGCATAGCGCATTTGCGACTCGGGGGAATAATCGGTTAAGCTGATATATTTTTTATATTGATCGGCAGCTTCCTTAACTTTCTCTGAAGCCTTGGACGGGTTGCTTTGCGCCCAGCGCAGGTCAGTCTCGGCCCATTCGCGGTAAGCGGGGCCATAATTTGGATCAATTGCAAGGCCGGCCTTGAATTGCTTTTCTGCATCTTCAAAGTTATCGGCATATTTCCACAATACGCCTAATGCTACATTAGCGCCGGCTGATTGAGGGTCGAGTGTCAATGCAGTAGAAAAATTGGTATAGGCATCGTTACTTTTTAACAGCAAACGATCAGCCTCACCCATCGTAATAAACAATTCAGGATCAGTAGACTGAACAACGGCATTTTTGTCTTTACCTTTCGTTGCACTGGCTACGTTACCCTTATTTAATACATCAAGGGCTGCAGTGGCATCGGCAGGGGCAACTTTTCCGTTGCTTTGCGGCAGTAAATAACCTTTGGCAATATATACGAAAGGTTTGCTGTCTTTACCAGCCAAAGCAACAGCCTGGTTAAAATTGTTAGTGGCACTTGACTGGTCCTTATCTAAACGCGCCACAATACCTAATCCTGCATAGTTCAACGCCGATTTAGGGTTTACATTTAAACCTTTTTGAAAAACCACCTTGGCCGAATCGTTATATTCCTGTTTAATGTACACCCAGCCAAGATAAAAATAGTTCTCATCTTTGGTTGATTGTGTTACCACCAGGTTTTTCAACATCGATTTGGCTTTCTGGAGTTGCTCGGCATCAATAGCCTTTTTTGCATCGGCAAGACTTTGCGCAAAAACCGACGACCCTATAAATACCAAGCCTAATCCCGCGGCAGCTATTTTACTTATAATTTTCATTTTTAATAGTTTTATTTTTTAATTTTTCAACCTGGATAAGTCGAGGTATGGTTTTTAATATTGATCTTTAATTTACCCGATAGTTTAATATATTGATTTTATAATCGCTTAGTTTTATAATTTATTTACTGTGTATTATGATCTCTCTTCCCGGCATCTTAGCTGGCAAAAGGCCTGACCTTAATATGACCCGCTGCCCGCGGTCGCTTACCAAAAAATGCTCAAACTCAGCCCCCGTACCTTTATTACTGCTGATGCAGTTCACAATATACAGCTCGCGTATTAATGGGTATTGTTTTAAGGATAAAGTTGTTTGCGACGGCGTAAAATACTGATTAGGGGCATCTTTGCTATTTTCATCCCTTACCGCAACAACCTTAACCTTTTTTGCAGCATCAGCATAATCGGTGTCAGGGTCATTCAACCAACTGAAACCTGTTATACCTATAGCATCCGCGTGCTTACTAACATATTCAATTACTTCCTTGTTTGACTTTAAGGCATAAATGTTTTTTTGTTTTAGTTCTTTTGCACCGGTTAAGTCTTTCAAATACCTTACCAAACTCGAATTAGGGTTATCAAAAACAATATTTTTATTTGTTTTAATCTGCCCGGTGAGCATTTTCTTTATTTCGCTTACCGTAATGATCGTGTCTGCCGATGCTTCATTTACAATTAATACTACAGCATCAATTGCAAATTTAGTAACCACTGCAGGTAAATTGTGCGACTTAAGCGTTTTCAATTCATCGGGCGTCAGGTTGCGCGATAAAAAGGCAAATGTGGCGCCAGTATCATTAAGTAAATATCTTAAGGCATCATTTTCAGATTTGTAAATGACCTGGGGGTTAGCGTGTGTTTGTACGCTTTTAAAAACATACAGCTCCTGGTCAAGAATAGGGGCAAACGATTCATCGGAAATAAATTGCACGTTTTGAGAAGTATCCGGCTGGTTGAAATTTTTTGAAGAAGTGCTTCTTTTGCAGGATTCAAAGATCCCCAGCAAAAGAAAACCTGCCAATACAAGCGTTAAATTATTCCTCATCTTCCGGTTCCTCCTTAAACAATCGCGAAAATCTTATAACTCCGTAAATCAAAATTAAAGACCCGAACAGCAGCCTTTCAGTTTTTGACAAATTCAGACTGTGGTCCAATCTTCCCCAAAACATAATCATTAAACCCAGGGTTGAAAAAGCAATAAAGGTGGCAAAGCCTAAAATAAGCAAAAACCGCCTTTTGGGCGATTTTTGCCTAAAATTAAATTTATAGGGCATTAATCCTACTGTTCGTCAGTTGTTAAAGTAAAATTGATAGGCATAGTATATTGAACGCGAACCGGGCGACCATTTTGAATACCTGGCGTCCATCTCGGCGAACTCTTTAATACGCGTATTGCTTCTTCGTCACAACCGCTGCCTATTCCACGCACTACCTTGATGTCAGTCAGCGCACCATCTCTTTCAACAACAAAGGTTACAAACACTTTACCCTGCACATTATTTTCTTTTGCAACAGCGGGGTAGCGCATGTTTTTCTGCAGATAAGCATAAAACTTGTCGATGCCTCCTTTAAATGCAGGATCCTTTTCAACCGCGGTAAAAATCTTGTTAGGGTCTTCCTCGGTTACCTGCTTAACATCCGAATTACCTACCGGTTCATCGATCTTGATGTCAGCATTTGGGTCACCTTTCACGGTTTTTTGTCCCGGGTCGGCCACTTCCAGTTCCTTTACGGTTGGCGGTTGCTCTTTTACCTCATTGTCCGGCTTTACCACGGGAGGAGGGAACTTCACCTGGTCAACCTTCGGTGGAGGAGGTTCAGGTGGCGGCGGTGGTGGTTTCTTTTGATCCAACGGGGGAGGCGGCAGCAACACCACGTTGGTGATCTTCACCTTCTCAGTAGCTTTTGGAATAAAGCCGCTGATAAAATTGAGAATGGTTTGACCCGATATCAGAACAACAAATACCACAACGCCTATTACAAGGGCCTTATTGGTATTTTTGGGGTTTTGCTTCCTTAAATCATAAGCCCCGTATGCTTTATTTCTGTCTGTAAAAACGACATCAATCCACTCAGGCTTGAGTAAATCTAATTTTGATCCGAACATTTTTCAGGCTTTTTAATATTAACGTTAATTTTTTCTGTTTATTCTAAACCGTCTTTCTTCAATTGCGCAGTCTCACCAGGTGTAATATCCACCACAGCATCACTCTTGATACCTGCAATGTTTATTTCATCCATCATAGTAACAAAATTTTTGTAGGTGGACTTACTACCGGCCTTTACCAGTACGATCATAAAATTATCCGGCGCGGCATGAGTAGCTTCAACTTGTTTGCTGTTCTCAATTAATGCCTTGCGAATGCCGTTTTTGCCATAATTATCAATTGTTGGTGCTGTTTTACCTGGAGGACCTACAAACCATTCCAATTTGTCATTGGCGCCTAAAAGTACGGTCATGGTTCTTGTTTCAGGAACCGGCAATTGTACATCCTTTTTTGTTTTATCGGGCCAAATTGTATCCATTGCCTTTGGCTTGGCAAGGGTAGTGGCCATGATAAAGAACGTGATCAACAAAAAAGCAAGGTCAACCATTGCTGTCAGGTCGATGCGTGTCGAAGCTTTCTTACTTCGTATTTTTCCGCCTTTTTTACCCCCGCCGGAGGTATCTAATTCTGCCATAGCTCTTAATTATTTTGTTTTAAGCGAAGTAATTAAACTGAATTTATTGATCCCTTGTTTTTGAAAAATATCAATTACCTTTTTTACTTCAGGGTATACCTGGTGCGAATCGCCCTTTATAGCAAAACGTAACGCCTTTTGACGCAGACCTGCGTCAGCAACACGGGCCTCGTGTATCCAGTTAAACAATTCACTGTTATTTGTAGTATCAACCTGGATACCAGGTTGGGTAAACTTCTTCCGGTCGTCCTGGCTAAG
>JANYAB010000068.1 GCA_025355225.1 Bacteroidota bacterium | reverse complement strand
TTTTAAGATATTATAGGGAGGGATGTTTATTTAGCAAAACATCATTGCTTCGTTTGATTGCTTTTTCAAAGGTATCGGTAACATTTGCTTTGCCGATTTGAAATAGAAGCCGTGTTTTCTTTAATTCGAACATTACCTGGCCGCTGTTTACTTCTGTAAGAATAAGTTTTGTGCCATTGGATTTAATTTCTTTACTAACATCTTTTAATATCTGGATGCCGGTGGCATCGATCACAGGTACATTTCTCATCCTGATGATCAGTATTTTAGCGGGTTCTTCAATTACTTTCATGGCATCCTTGAATTTGAATGCCGCGCCAAAAAACAATGGCCCGTTTATCTCGAAAACATCTACCCCGGCGGGTAACTCATATTTTTTCAGATCCTCGTCACGATCTTCAGCTGAGAAATTCAATTGCTCCACAAAGCTCGATTTCATCATGTTGCGCATGAACAGAAATACCGCCAATATCATCCCGATCTCGATGGCAACAGTAAGGTCTACCAGTACGGTTAAAAAGAAGGTTGTCAATAATACAGCCGCATCACTTTTAGATATTTTAACGATATAAATAAAGCTTTGCCATTCGCTCATGTTATAAGCTACTATGATTAAAACTCCGGCAAGTGTTGCCATGGGGATAAAGGCGGCCAATTTGCCAACAAAAAGCATTATCGCAAATAGTACGAAGGCATGTACGATGCCGGCTACCGGCGTCCGGCCGCCGTTCTTGATGTTGGTTGCTGTGCGGGCAATGGCCCCGGTAGCAGGAATGCCTCCAAAAACAGAGGAACAAATGTTGGCGATCCCCTGGGCGATAAGCTCCGTATTTGACCGGTGGTTTCCGCCGGTCATTCCATCGGCAACTACGGCCGATAATAAGGACTCGATACCTCCCAGCAAGGCTATTGTGAATGCCGGCTTTATGAGCTGCTGAATTACGGCCCAGCTAATACCAGGAATAACCGGCGAGGGGAGGGTAGAGGGTATCGCCCCAAAACGACTGCCGATGGTCTCCACAGGTAGTTTAAAGAAATAGACCACCAGGGTGGTAACCAGAATGGCAATTAACGATCCCGGAACTTTATGTGTCACTTTAGGCCACAGCATTATGATTGCCAATGTTGCCGCCCCAATTGCAAGTGCATAAATATTTGCTGAAGATACGTTGTGACCGTAGGCTATCCATTTGTTTATAAAATCGGCAGGTACAACTCCCATTTTCAGGCCAAAGAAATCTTTCATTTGGGAGGAGAATATTATTACCGCAATCCCTGAAGTAAAACCTACAATTAACGGATGGGGGATAAATTTGATGACGTTCCCCAACCTGGCAATACCCATTATAATGAGCAATATACCCGCCATAAAAGTAGCTACGATCAGTCCGTTAACGCCGAATTGCTGTACAATGCCATATACAATTACAATAAATGCGCCCGTTGGCCCGCCGATCTGCACCCGGCTGCCCCCTAAGGCCGATATAACGAACCCGGCAATAATAGCTGTAAAAATCCCCTTCTCGGGCGAAACACCCGAGGCTATGGCAAATGCAATGGCTAACGGAAGCGCTACAATGCCAACAATAATACCCGCAATAGCGTCTTTATAGAATTGGGCCCAGCTGTAATCTTTAAGTGTATCGACTAATTTAGGCCTGAATATTTTGCCCTGGTGCATTTTGGGGATAGGGGTTAAGTATGCTTTTTCGACCTGCATAAGTTACGCAATAGTTTTCATAGAGGAATATATGTTTTCAAATACTGCGGATCACATTGTCTTTTTTAAAAAAAGACAAATGTTACACACTACAGAGGCATAACTTTGTTACACCTATTGAATCTATAACCCCAAAAAAACTAAAATGACAAAATTCGCACTATTGGCCCGGCTGGAAGCCAAGCCGGGCAAGGAACAGGAAGTAGCAGACTTTTTAACTGGCGGGTTACCTGTGGCCGACCAGGAATGGGATACAATTTCCTGGGATGCCTGGCAAACAGGCCATTCAACATTTGGCGTTTTTGTTACATTTGAAGCCGAAGACGGACGTGACAAGCATCTAAGGATAGCAGCGGTATTAACGGAGAATGCCGACAGGCTGTTGTCGAAGCCACCTGTGATTGAAAAATTGACCATTTTGGCAGCGAAGGGGTAGGCGAACAAATGCTTCGCAGGACTAAGTTCAAACCACGGCAGGGTCACGAAAGCTTTTCAGCGGAAGTTGGAGGACTTGTATGTGATGTAGGCCAATCAGTAGGAATAGTTTATCCGTAGTGGAAAACTACAAACCTTTGATACAAATTTATAGTAAAGCTTTTAAAATATCACTTGTTATTCAGATCCAGTTATCTCTTCAAAAAGAGTGTTGATAGTTTTAAAATCCGCGATTAGCGGCGCCGGTGTCATGCCGATGATACGTGGATTCATGATGAAAAAATAATTAACCATGAAAAGCAGATTATCAAGAGTAAATGGAAATAACAACGATTGATTTAATAAAAAATCGATTAGTCCGGCCCGTTCCAGTTTAAAAAACTCCTTAATAAAAGTCCCTTCTTCACCTATGCATTTATCCAGTTCGTCACTTAACGAATAATCCTCGGTCCTGATCCGAAGATGCATCCGGATCATAGCGCTATAATTAGCGGCTTTATAATGCGAATAGCTGAGTTCTTCAAAAAGTTTGATCATTCCCCATTCATGGGTTTCCAGTGCGGCAAGCATACCATTAAACGTTCTTGACAATCCGGCATGGTTGGTCCAATCCTTTGGGCACTTATAGCGAAAATCATGTTCCACTTCATGCCACCCTTCCGAAATTACTGTTCGCAGCTGCAGTTCGAAAGTCCCATCGATACGCGGGTCTGGTACAATCGTCCGGAATTCCTGTTGAAATTGATATGGCAAACGAAATATCAGGTTCACCCGGGTTGGTTTGAACTCCGTATCTGTAGGAACATCAACAGCCTCCTCAAGGAACTGGGTTTTATATTTTTCTTTCAGAAAGTTTAATAATATTTGCTGGTCATCTACGAAATAAAGATTGATTCGGATACCGATCAGGTCCCTTAGGCTTTTATTTTGGCCGTCATATTTACCTACGCCGTATTCATCGCAATGACCAAGCTTCTTTTGCAACGACTTGAGGGACTTGGCACGGAAATATATTCTGTAAAACATCCCGGAGCCCACCAAATCCTTTTCAATCTCCTCTAACAGGTTCCTTATTAAACGACTTAAATCTGAGGGTTGGTAGTTCATGGAGTTAGAATTTGTTTAATATGCACGATTTGGTTAATCGGGAAAAAAATATGTACTCCATGAATTTCTAAATACCCCATTTCCTCGAGATGCTTTAGTGATTGGTTAACCTTGCGGCGGTTTGTGGTTTTGAAACAATCAAGGAGTTTAACCAGATGGTGACCTTTTGTATGCGAGATATCCCATAACTGCCTCAATATACTTTTTTCTAAATCATTTACTAATTCTATTTCCTGGGAATAAACCGGGCTGTCCGGTAAATGCAAAATATTACAATTTTCCTGTCTGCATTTGATCGTTGTTATGGAATTATCAGCATCAAGATACCGTTCGTTGCGAACCGAACAGTTTGCAAAAAGGCAGGAAACGAAACTTACCCCTTTGAATATATTGGTATCGAAACTGCAATTTTTAAAAAAGCAGTTTAAAAACACCGAAGACTCAAGTTCAGTATTATCAAACGTAATGTTAAAAAACGATTCGTCATGTATAGTTATCTCCTGATAGTTTCTAACCAAGCGTTCCTTAAGGTAAATATCAAACTGAAAAACCTGCTCACTTGAGAACTTTTCTACGACCGGCTGAATCTTGTCCCATAAGCGTTCCTTTGTTGGTAGATTTTGAACCCGGAAGGCAGTAACTGCTAGTTCGATCATGTAGGACGAATATTTTTTATCTTCAATGCCTTCTGCCATCTCCGTAATAATCTCGCCAATAAAAGTACCAAATACGAAGTCGTTGATAAATCCTATCTGATTTTGATCTCTTCCTTTACGATCCAGCAATGCGTGTGTCGAAAGCGTGTCCACAAGGTTTTCAATGGTTCTTTTGCTTATGCTGGGGTAAAGTATACGGGTTTCCTCCAGCAGTTTTTTATTATCCTCTAGGATGATCATCTTGAAAAAATCTTTGTCTTCTACAGTTGAATCCATTGAAAGAAGTTGTCTAGCTACGTTCCTGAAAAGCACTAATTGATTTTCAACAGTCATAATCAATTCCTGCCGATCCTTTTCACGCGTTAGCATCTTGTCAAAATACTCACGGATTAAAAGTTCGGTATGCCCTATAAGATGATCAAATTCGGTCGCAGGAAGATTTTTAAGAAATGTCAGCAGAACCGGATTCGCCAGATTTTGGATCGGAACGTTTTTATCTTTAACCAACTGGTAACGGTCCGCTCCGATCCAGTCTTTTATCCGCGGCTCCTTTAAAGCGATACGCGTGATATGGAAGCGATCGCTCCATTTATTTAACCATCTTTCGAATTCAAGGCCGGTAAAAATGGCTGTTCTTCTGGTAGTGAGTATGATCTTGGCCTTATGTTCAAGCAAATTCCCTATGGTATCGAGCATTGACTCCACCTCTTCAAACGAGTTATCCGCCGGCTGATCTGTATTAACTTTCTCCAGAAGCTCATCAAAACCATCAATAATCAGTGGGATACGCCCGTTTTTTATTTCTTTGATAACAAGAACAGAGCTTAATGCAGGATATTCCAGGTCAATTTCATCTAGCAGAATATACCGAAATATGTTAGCGCCCCGATTTCTTGACAATTCGGTAAAAATGGGGAGCTGGTTACTTTCGTTATCTACGATTTTTTTCAAAATTTCGAAAGCAGTACAGGTTTTACCATAACCAGCGGCTGCTTCGATGATCAGTAATTCGGGTTTGTTACTCTGTAACCGTTTTTCAATTATTTCAAAAATCCGTTTATCTTCCTGTTCATGATTGTGCAATTCGAATGGGGAGTCGATATATTCGTATGGATAACCAATAAGACTGATTTGTTGCTTAGCAGTAAACTCCTGATATTTTCGTTTCACACGTTGTATGCTGGAATCATAGGTGAAAAAGCTTTTGAACAATTCAAGTTCTGCTTCTTCAATACTTTGGATTTGCTTGACGTTAGCAGCATACCCGATTTTTGAATAATCGTCCTTTATCTGTTGAGCAACAGAAACCGCTCCCTGTATGGCATGAATGGGGATAATATCAACACCAAAGTAACGACTTTTTTTATAGACAAAGATCGAAATGCCCGGATGGACAGATTCGACAGTCTCAAAACCGTAGGAAGAATATAGTCTTTGCAATGCAGACGGGTCCAACATAGTTATCAAATCAATGGACTTTAAAGATACTGCAAAGCCACATTACGCGCTAAAATAAACCGTAGCGGCACCCCTTTATTTATCAACATGTTAACATACGGCTGATCCCGCGAGTTTATACCTTGTGGTTTTACAGGCTTCAGTTTATAATTAAAGAATATTTTAGTTTAGAAATCAGTATTTGGATTTCTGATTTTCCCCCCTCACTTATCTTCCAGCTGATATTGTTTGGTTACATATCGCAGCAGATCCACTGCATCATTTTTCAGTCTTTTGTTATCGGTTACCAGTGCTTTGCTAATAATTCGCACCAACACCATATCGGTTGCCAATTGATTCAGATCCCGCTGGGTAAGGTCGCGCATTTGCGCTGTTGGTACGGGAAAATCGCTAAAGGCGGCAACCAGGTTTGCCGGGGTAAAATGTTGCGTTACAAAGGGATCAAGGTAAATCCGCTGGTATTGCAGGTTAATATCCTGGTCTGTACGTAAAAGCTCCAGATGCCTCTCGTAAGTGGTAAAGTAGTTGATTATTTCCGAATTGCTGAACTGTTTCAGGTGCAGTTCGTTTTTAATGGCACTTGTGGCCCCAGCCGACGGATGGAAAAGCCACATACTATGGGAGTTAGCGGCTAACTTTTGTATCCTCCGGGTATCAGCTTTTTCCACAGGCTGCTGCAGAAGATTAAATAGCGTGTCATTGTATTTAACTATTAGTGTTTCCTCTTTGTATATTTCATTTAATTGAACAGTATCAGCCTTCAGTTCATGCACCAGTTGCAAAGTCAGTTGCCGTACATGCTCGCTGTTCGTAATGTCCTCCCTAATATTTTCGGCTATAAAGCCCATCATTACGGCAATAAATATCATAAAACCCTCCAACAGGTACTCTTTAATGGGTTTGGGCTTATGTTCCAGTTGCGGATGGTGGTGTACTTCCATTTCAGTTTCGGGTAAGGAGCTTAGGGTATTTACTTCTTTAATTATAGGTGCCGGGTGTTCTATTACTGAGCTGTTTTGGCTTTTAGCTTTTAAATTGGGGTCGCTTATTTCGGGTTTATCAATAGCTTCCGCCCCTTCAGCTTTAACCTCATCCGCTAACTTCCGGGCTCTGGCTACCGGCTTCTTCTTAATTTTATTGGTGTTTCCGTGATCGTTTTTGCTCATAAAATCCCAAAGCTAAATATTTTAAAATACCTGTTACGAAAAGCATTCACAAAATATTTTTAGCAGAAATAGGTTACTGATTTTGTTAGGTAAGCATTCGATTGAATTTACAAGCGGCAATAA
Organism: Bacteroidota bacterium; assembly: GCA_025355225.1. GTDB lineage: Bacteria > Bacteroidota > Bacteroidia > Sphingobacteriales > Sphingobacteriaceae > Mucilaginibacter. The sequence goes on along the minus strand of JANYAB010000068.1, from coordinate 6,302 downwards.
TCCTATTCACCAGAATCTTTAATAAACTGTTCGGCTAATTGCCTGGATAGCCTGAAATTAGTTTGCTGAATCAGGTCGAAATAGGGACGGAACAATGGAATGATGCCTTTTTGTTTAGCATTTAACAAAACACCAACAGTACCCTTTATAGGTAAACCGAGTTCTTTTGCCAATTTTCTCGCTGCCAGATCATCGACGATAATATAATCGCACGAAATTTCAGAGGCCAAAGCAATAGCACTCGCTTCGCCCCGATCTACATATTGACAAAACTCTTCTGTTAAAGATTGATTTGCCGGTTGAATGATTACCCAGTCAGGCAACGGTCTACCGTATTCATTTTCTATTTCGGGAGTAGTCAATACGGTTGCAAACAATTCATGCAGAATGCTGAGTGCATTAATTTTTCCAGCAGAATGAAACAACTGCTATCCGTTATAACAATTTTATTCTCGGGAGGATTGTCTGAACTCATCTAAATCAGTCGCTGCGCTTGCATCAAAATAATGTACACCATAGTTAATTAGGATTTCGGCAAAATCCCATTTCCTCATACCGCACATTTCTGCTGCCTGCCCCAAAGTTAGCTTACCTGATTCATATAACTTGGCCGCAATTAAACGGACGGTCTCATCGTGTTCTTTTTCAAGAGCATCAGGAACCTGCAATGTTATTGTAGTCATGATATAAAGATAAGAATTAAATTGCAATTTTAATTCCGCCAGCCACAGAATTCCCCCAGCTAATTCAATAATGATTCCCGTTCAGCTTAATAACATCTGAGAAACCCCGGGAACGAAAGAACTAAAATTTCAAAGAGCGATTCAAATTATTTTCGCAAATAACTATTTATATAATGGAATGCCGGTTGCCGATGCAGAACGGGCATGTAAGTGTTGAACAAAAAAATACAATGGGATCATCGGGGACAGCCGACAAACAACATGCACGAAAGCTAAACTATGGGTTCGGATCGAAATGATCTGGACTGCTAATTTAGCTAAAAAAATTAGCATTTGCAAATGTTTTTTATTTTTTATTCAAAAGTATTACTCACGAAAACCAGGCAGAATATTATTGGGCTTTGTGTACTTTGTGTCCTTCCGTCGTGTCCTCTGCGGTAAAATTAACCACAGAGTTGCGCAGAGATTTTGCACAGAGTTCGCAGAGAGTCTTTTAAACCCAATTTTATTCTATTTAGTAAATGGGATTTTTACTTTTGGGACAACCCCCTCTATAAGTTTGATAAGTTAATATCTAACAAATAATTTAATGAGCCTGCCCTGATTTTATATTGGCCAGCGCGCCAACTTACCGTATAAAAGTTATATTTGAGAAACCTTCATTTATAAACCTTTTATTATGATTCAAAGAAAAGTTATTGTATGGTCGATAATTATGGCCATTGGCGGATTCCTGTTTGGCTTTGATACAGCTGTGATCTCGGGTGCCGAAAAAGCGATTCAACTCTACTGGAGTCTTGACGCTAAGCTGCATGGTTTAACCATTTCCATTGCAATTATAGGCACTGTTTTCGGCGCCTTATTTGGTCGGATACCAGCCGATGCCCTGGGACGCAGAAAAACGTTGATGATCATCGCTTTTATATTTTTATTTTCATCATTAGGTACTGCCCTGGCTACTAACTGGTACCTGTTTATGGCATTAAGGTTTTTAGGCGGATTGGCAATAGGTGCCTCCTCGGTGACTGCTCCCATCTATATTTCAGAGATCTCACCTGCGAAATCGCGCGGGCGCCTGGTTATACTTTTTCAACTCAATATTGTTTTCGGTATACTGATAGCCTTCGTATCAAATTACCTTATCGGACTTTTAGCACAAAACCTGCACGATTCATGGCGATACATGCTGGGTGTTATGTCTGTTCCTTCACTTGCCTTTTTATTGTTATTAAGGCTGGTACCCGAAAGTCCAAGATGGCTGATCTTACATACATCTAACCATGATGAGCCTAAACGAATATTGAAAGTGATCAACCCTGAAGGATATGAACAGGATTACGCGACCATCATCAGTAGCAACGCCGAGGATGCGAAGGACGAGGGCGGCGAACATATTTTTACCAAACGTCACCAATTTCCGGCTATGCTGGCTATCCTGTTCGCATTTTTCAACCAGGTGTCGGGCATCAACGCCATTATGTATTATGCACCGCGAATTTTTGAGATGACAGGTTTCAGCGAGAACGACTCCCGGCTATCCACCACCTACCTGGGTATTATCAATTTTATTTTCACCATGCTTGCTATTAAGTTTATAGATAGCACCGGCCGGCGAAAACTGATGCTGATCGGGTCTTTTGGATTGATTTTTACGTTGGGACTGGTTTCCTATTCGTTCTTCACAAAGAATTTTGGCGGGTATTATGTAACAGGTTCACTGGTTTGTTTTATGGCTTTCTTTGCTTTTTCGCAAGGCGCCGTTATATGGGTGTTCATATCCGAGATATTTCCAAACCAGGTAAGGGCAAAGGGGCAAACGCTTGGCAGTTTTACGCACTGGGTGATGGCCGCACTCATCACCTTCTCGTTCCCGTATTTTGCTGAAAAAGTTGGCGGGGGCTATACCTTTTTATTTTTTACGGTGATGATGATATTGCAGCTGATATTTGTTTGGAAAGTAATGCCCGAAACCAAAGGCAAATCATTAGAGCAGATAGAGCATACTTTAATAATGCATTAACATGACATTGGTAATAGACGCAGCAAATGGAAACAACAAAGCCGGGTTGATCAAAATCAAACCGGCTTTATATCGTCGATGTCTGCTTATTTAAACCAGGTTCTTTTTGATATAAGCAATACTCTGAGTGATGCTGTTGTACGGATCGCCCGGGCATTTGTCCTGCTCTACAAAAAACATTTTTAATCCTGCTTTGTTGGCATGCGCAAATATCTTTTTAAAGTCGATAATGCCATTGCCCACTTCAGTAAACATTCGGTTTGGCGTATTATCCATATCTTTTATGTGCCATAGTGGGAACCGACCGGGATGCGCATTAAATATAGCGATAGGGTCCTGTTTGGCTTTGGTGATCCAGTAAAGGTCCATTTCCATTTTAACCAGGTTTTTATCTGCATGGGCAAGCAATGTTTCATAAGGGTATTTGCCATCCTGCTGTATAAATTCAAAATCGTGATTATGATAGCAAAGCTGTATACCTGCTTTTTTACAGGTTTCGCCAGCCTTGTTAAAATCCTCAGCTACTTTTTTATAATGGTCAAGGCTGCCGCGTTCAGAGTCGGCCAAGTAAGCGCAAACCATGTACTTCAAGCCTATCTCGGCCGCATCGTCAACAGCTTTGTCCCAACCATTTAAAATGGTGCCATTGGCCGCTTGCCCATTCATTTTTTCCTCGCCAAGACGATAATGGCAGCTGGGCATGATCAACCCGTTTTGTTTTAACATAGCCGAAAAATCTTTTGTATCGACATTGAAAAACTTTCCCGGGCCGCTATAAGTGCCTTCAACCGAATTGTAGCCTATTTGCGCAACTTTAGCCAAAGTCGCAGCCGGATCTTTCGCCATAGTGTCGCGCACCGTATACAATTGCAGGCCGATATGCTTTTTATCGTAAGCAAATAATTTAGGGCCTATTAACATCCCGGCAGAAAGCACAGCCGATGTCTTTAAGAATGAACGTCTGGTAGTCATAATTTGGTTGAGTTAAATTGGTCTATATGTAAAAGTAAGACTTTAAGTTTATATAATTGAAATACATCAAGTGGGGTAAGACAAATATAAAAATTCAATAACTTGTCACCTTAACTTACCTGTAACATTTTCAATTCATTTGATATTTTTTTAAGAAAACTATAGATGTTTTATATTTGGTAGACCAACATTTCAAATCATCCATCACAGCCGCCAATCTTCAGAAGTCATTTCGTTTTCTAAAAGATCCAGGATAGCTTCCGTACTTAATATTGTTGCAAATTCATCCTTCAATTGCGCCAAAGCGGTCAGGTGTATAGTTTCGGCGCTGTACAACTCATTATTTATGCCTCTTTTAGAAAATGTCGCTGTTGCATCCGAGATCAGATAGGTTTTGTATCCATAATTACCAGCCATTCTTGTTGTAGTGGAAACGCAGTGATCGGTAGTTAAACCAATTAAAACTAAAGTATCAATTTTTGCGGCGTCCAGCCGCTCTTTCAAATCCGTTCCGATGAATGCGCTGTTGACGGATTTTCTAATAACAGGTTCGTTTGCTGCCGGTGCCACAATATCCTTAATCTGGTTTCCGGGATGGTCCGGTCTGAGCCGCGAATTAGGATTTACAGAACAATGTTGAATGTGAAAAAGAGGAAGCTGATGTTCCCGCCAATAATCCAATAATTTCCGGCAGTTTATTTCGGCATCCGGATTGTTTCTTTCGCCTCCCCAATATTCTAAGTCGTCGAGGCCTTTTTGGATATCTATTAAGATTAATGCTGTATTTTTTGAAGCTTTCATTATTAGATTGATTAAGAGACAATAGATGGCTTTAAATCTGTGAACCTGGAATGGAAGGGGCCACACTTGCAGTTTGAATTATTACAGTTGCAGCACCCGCTAATGAGGTTGCCTTTACAAGGGAACGTCTTTTCATAGTTAACAGAATGTTTGAAAAATAAAGGTAATTTTTATCAGCGGATTTATAAAAAATTTCAGTTAAGGGGTGATGCGCAATATTATCAAAATCTGTACCTTAGCCTGAGAACCTTTAAGTTTCACAATGACAACAATAACAGCAAAAACAGCGGCTGCAACAGCCACGCCGGTGGTAAAACACCGTATTGAGTCTATTGATATATTGCGTGGCCTGGTAATGGTAATTATGGCGATTGACCATATCCGGGATTTTTTCCATTATGGGCACCCGGAGCCGACTGATTTAGCGATCACAACGCCTATCTTGTTTTTTACCCGGTGGATGACTCATTTTTGTGCGCCTACTTTTGTATTCCTTAGCGGCGCATCAGCCTATCTTGCCGGTACACGCCGATCTAAAAATCAGTTCAGCGCGTTCCTGATCAAGCGTGGTTTATGGCTGCTGGCTGTGGAATTAATACTCATCACTTTTGCCATCACACTTAATCCGTTATACAATGTTCTAATTTTTCAGGTGATTTGGGCCATCGGCGCCAGTATGATCTTATTGGGCTTACTAATATGGGCCAGGGCATCATTGCCGGTTATCGGTGTTATCGGTGCTATTATCTTTTTCGGGCACAATCTTCTCGATTTGGAAAAAATTAGTGTGATAAATAACACCTTCCTGGGTAAGTTATTGTTATCCGGCGCTGGATTTGGAGGCTACTGGCCCCTCGGTACTAAACACGGACTGTTATTGGCATACGCACTTTTGCCATGGACAGGGGTAATGCTGATAGGTTATGTATTCGGCTCGCTTTACAAAAGTTCTTTTGATGCTGTTAAACGGAGAAAAATATTACTGTATTCCGGTTTATTCCTGCTAACGATGTTTCTGCTATTAAGATTTTTCAATGTTTATGGCGACCCAAATCCCTGGTCGGTTCAAAAAACTACCACTTTAAGTATAATCTCCTTCTTTAATGTTACTAAATACCCATGTTCCTTATTGTACCTGGGGATGACTGTCGGCGCTGCGATGGTGCTACTGGCATTGATAGAAAATATAAAAAACAAATCCACCTCGATATTGATCGTGTATGGCAATGTGCCGTTTTTCTATTACCTGTGCCATTGGTATCTCATCAAGATATTTCTTGTCATCGGGTTTTTTGCAGAAGGTTTTAAAACCAGCCAGATAGTCGATCCCAAAGATCCATTGCTGTTTCAGCCCCCAGCTTTTGGGGTTAATTTATTCGGGATTTATTTGATATGGATTTTAGTGATCGTGATCTTATATTTTCCCTGCCGCTGGTATAGCAAGTATAAAAAGACCCATCATCAATGGTGGTTAAGTTATGTATAACAGTTTAAATATACTGTTCAATAACCTGCTTTAGCTGGTTCGCCTGTACCACGCCACTTTGTCTCCATTTGGTTTCGCCTTTTTTGAACAACATCAAAGTAGGCACGCTTTGTATTTTATAAGCACCAGCGACCGCGGGATTTTTGTCAATATCTATCTTAAGGATGGTCACTTTATCACCCATTTTGTCCTTCAAATCTTTTAATATCGGGGGCATCATTTTGCAAGGCCCGCACCATTCTGCCGAAAAATCGATCAATACCGGTTTTTCTGCATTAATTATTTCCTGGAAATTTGCCATCGGTTTATTCCTCTTTTAGTGTTAACGTATAGGCGTGCA